>JBDTAU010000409.1:0-4566 GCA_039924465.1 Dermatophilaceae bacterium | reverse complement strand
GCGCCTCTGGTGCGCCCATGTGGACCGGTGTCCGGCATCTGTGCCGCCCGGTGACTGATCCGCTCCGCGTCGGGGACTTCGCAGCGTCGTTGACGCGCTGTGCCACCTCGCCGGCCGGACCCATTCGTGCTGGCCCGTCCACGTTCCGAGATGATGTCGGAGTAGGATCCCGGTTAGTTTACCAGCGGTCAGCTCCCCGTCCGACCAGGCCGGACCCAGAGCCCCGGGTGAGCAGATCTGGCTCACTTCTGGAGCTTCGGCCCGGGCGGTTCCGGACACGCCTAGTTGCTCGGGTGGCCCCATGTTCGCGGCGCAACCCCACTGTCGGTGGCTCGTACTAGTGTTCTGCATATCTGCTTAAGTGAAGTACGATTTGTCCGTGAAGGCGAATCCTGTTCGAGGCGTTGACTATCCGGGTACGTACCAGCAGTTGCTGGCGTGGTTCCCGGACAACCAGGCCTGCTTGGACTACCTCGCCCGGCTGCGCTGGCCCGAGGGCTTCGTATGCCCGGCCTGCGGGCATGACCAGTCGTGGCGGACAGGGACGGGACTGTGGATGTGCAAGGAGTGCGAGCGGCGCACCTCGGTCACGGCCGGCACGATCTTTCACCGGACCAGGACGCCGTTGTCGACTTGGTTTGCGGCGATCTGGTTCCTGACCTCGCAGAAGAACGGGATGTCAGCGCTCGGCCTGCAGCGCGTCCTGGGGTTCGGTTCTTATGAGACGGCGTGGGCCTGGCTGCACAAGCTGCGCCGGGCGATGGTGCGCCCGGAACGCGACAAACTGCGTGGGATCGTCGAACTGGACGAGACCATGCTCGGCGGCGTGAGCCATGGCAAGTTCGGAGGGGCCAGCGACAAGGCAGTCGTCATGGTTGCCGTGGAGCGCAACGGAACTCGCAAGTTGGGACGCGTGCGCCTGGCCGTGGCACAGCGACCCGCGACACTGGAGATCATCGACTTCGCGACCAGCGTGATCGAGCCTGGCTCGACCGTGCACACCGACGGCGCGACCATGTTCAAGCGCCTGACCGCGCTCGGCTACACGCACGTGGGCACCGCCGGCTACAAGGCGGAGGACCAGGCCTCCGTGCTGCCCGGCGTGCACCTGGTCGCCTCGCTCCTCAAGCGCTGGATGATCGGCACCTTGCACTACCGCGTCGAGGAACACCAGTTGCCCTACTACCTGGACGAGTACACCTTCCGGTTCAACCGTCGTACCTCCAAGAGTCGAGGCCTGCTCTTCTACCGACTCCTCGAACAGGCCGTCGAGACTGGCCCCCATCCGCTCCATGAACTGATCGGACCCAGCGAAACGGACATACCAGACTTCACTTAAGCAGATATGCAGAACGTATGTTCGATACATGGAGGGGCCTTCGATCGTCATCGGGGAGCTTCGGCAGCGACTCCAGAAGTTGGAGAAGCAGCACGAGGCTCTCAGTGGTGGGGCGACGCCGGCCTTCCTCCGATCGCTTGGTCGCGCCGAGCGTGGTGCTCCCGGCTTCGGTGAGAGCGTCGATCAGCCCGCCTCAGGTGTTGGCTCTGACCCGGGTGCGACTGCCGACCCGGGTGGCGCCGGCGGCTCGGGGGCTTCCGGAGATTCGTGCGGCTCCGGAGGTGCGGGCACCGGCCACGCATCTGGCGCGGCTGCGCATGGTGCCGCAGGCTCCAGCGATGGTGCCAGCGCCGGTGCCAGCGCCAGTGCCGGTGCCGGTGCCGGTGGGAGGCGGACCAAGGTCGTCCCCGCGCCGACGGGGCCGGCCCGACGGGGTCCCTGGGCCTCGGTGCCTGCCCCCTCAGAGCTTGAGCCAGATCCGGTCGCGGGCCTGTCGGACCTCGGGTCGGCGTGGAGCAACGCCGACGACTGGTACGACGCGGAGGTCGCCGCCGGCCGCGGCCCGGTTCCGGTGGACCGTGGGCGGATCGACCCGACTCTGGTCACGATCGACGCCGTGCTGGGGACCTCGCTGGCCCGGCATGACAAGCCGCACCTGACGTTCGCCGCCGAGCACGTGGCTGCAATACGCGGCAGCCATGACGTCATGCTCGTGCAGATCGTGTCAGAGTTGCTGACCCGGGAGGGAGACCTCCCGCGTGGGCTGAAACCGGTCGACTGGCTGCGAGGGGTGGACCCGACGCTGACCGCAGCGGCGGCCAAGGCGTTCGTCACCGTCGCGACGGCCATGGTCGAGCCGAGGTGGCAGCGGCTGCGGACCGAGGTGATCATGCAGCTGGTCACCGTGCCGAAGGCGGCAGCCATCGTCGACTTCTACCAGCGCACCTCGCCGGTTGCCGACGCCGACCAGCTCGGCCCGGTCATCGACGAACTCATCTCTCAGGCGCAATCGGCGCGGCCCGAAGAGCTGGCTCGGATGATCCGGGAGGAGACCGACCACGTCACCCCGCCCAAGGATGCCGACGAGCTCGAGCGGGGTCAGCGCGCGGCGCGCGGCCTGTGGTTCGGGCAGCCCGACACCGCAGGGATGGTCAGAATGCGAGGCACGTTGGACCCGGAGGCCGCTGTGGTCATCCAGTCCGCGGTCGATGCGCTCGCCGCGCCACAGCCCGAGAAGGACGAGTACGGGCACACGATCGCCCCGGACCCGCGCTCGCCGGCAAAGCGGCGCGCTGACGCCCTGGTCGACATTGTCGGTCGCGGCGTGGCCGCGGCCGATGGGGTGCCGGTCACCGACAAGGCCAAGGTCGTGGTCACCATCAGCCTGGATGCCCTGCAGGGCAAGGTCCGCGGGACCGGGATGACACTGGCTGGCGCGGCGCTCACCGCCTCGATCGTCCGGCGCCTGGCCTGTCAGGCCGCGATCATCCCGGTCGTTCTGGGCTCCAGCAGCGAGCCCCTCGACGTGGCACGCAAGCAGCGCTTCGTCACCCGAGCCATGCGCCTGGCACTGAACCTGCGCGACAAGGGGTGCTCGTGGCGGGGCTGCAGCACCCCGGCCACGTGGTGCGACGCGCACCATGTCCTGCCCTGGTATCAGGGTGGCCGCACCATGCTGCGCAACTTCGCCCTACTCTGCTCGAGGCACCACCACTACGTCCACTCCCATGACCTGACCGCGACGGTTACCGCCGGCAGTGTCACGTGGCACGAGTAGCTGTCCTGCCCCGCGCCCGCGCCTTCACGGCGTGGGCGCGCAGCCGTGCTCGTCGGGCACAGCGGCCTGCTTGACTACTCCCATGACGAGCAGGGCAGATGACACGTCCCGGGTGGGGGGCACGGTTGGGTGGTGGAGTCGATCGCCGGGGTGCCGACGGTCGACCCGAAGCCCGAAGTGTCCTTCGGCGAGGACGGACGCGTCTCCGGCTCGACCAAGATCAACCGTGTCATCGGCAGCTACGAGGACCACGGCGAGTCGCTGACCATCCTCGGTGGCGGCACGAGCTGGATGGTTGGTCCGCCCGAGGCGATGGAGCAGGAGTCGCGTTTTCTTGCGGCGTTCACCGGGGCGCCCGGCGTCGAGGTGGCGCCGGGCCGGTTCGAGCTCGGCGACTCGGCGACTGGTTTAGTGCTGGTTGAGGCTCCGTCGGACCCAGCTGTTGTTGCTCCGTCGGACCCAGCCGCTGCTCTGTCGGACCGAGCCGCTGCTGCTCCGTCGGACCCAGCTGCTGCTGAGACCGCAGACGGGCCGGACCCGTCCCGCTGAACTCCGCTGCACAGAGACCCTGGCGACGCCGCTCTCAACCTTGCGAGCCCTGACGTGTCAACTGAGGTGACGCGCTCGGCGGGTCGCTACTCGGATCGGAAGACCCGCAACTGCAGGGCAAGGGTGGAGTAGTAGCCCACCAGGGTCGTCAGCTCGAAAACGAGGGGTGCGTCGATGATTCTCGAACCTGCCTCCCAAAGGTCGTCATCGACATCACCGTTGGTCATGGCTAGCGCGAACTTGGCGCAAGCCAGTTCGAGGGGATCGCCGACATTCGGGATCCGACGATCCCGAATCGCGGCCAGCTCCTCCTCGGTGAGACCCACTGATCGGCCGATAGCCTCGTGGGCGTCTCGCTCGAAGGCGCTGTCCCACGCGGCTGCCACGGTCAGGATCGCGATCTCGCGGGCCCGCGGTGGCAGCGCTCCCTCGTAGCGGATCGCCGCGCCGACCGACTGGAGGGTCGCGCCGAGTTGCGGGTTGAGCAAGAACGCATCGAAGGGCCCGCTCAGCGACCCGTCATCGCGGACGAGCGGGAAATGCTGGGGTCCGCTCGCGCGAGGACCGCCCGTGATCTGGTGGTAGAGCGCCAGCGCCTCGCCTTCGAGGTGGGACGGTGGGGTAGGGGCATGCCGGGTCATGTGGGTCCAGCCTCTCGAGATGTCTGCTCCATAGTGCCGACCTCCCGCAGTCTGTGCCACGTCATGCCCTGCCGCCTCATGCCCCGCCACGTCTATTGGCCTGGTCCTGTGGACGGCGGGGCCACTCGACTCGGCAGGGTTGTGACATTCGCGGACCGCGGTCCGATTGTGGTGGGCGAGGCGGTGGGTGGAGTGTCATTCGGGGACCAGGGTCCGATTGTGGTGGGCGGGAGCCCTGTGGATGGTGGGGCCACTCGAGT
>JBDTAU010000408.1:0-4706 GCA_039924465.1 Dermatophilaceae bacterium | reverse complement strand
AATGCGCCTCTTTCGTAGCCTGAGTGTGCGACGTGCGGATACGTGTACCACCCTAGCCCGGAACGCGCCGCTCCCGGCGGACGGTTCGGGTGTTTCGGACGGACGTGGGCCGGATCTCAGGAGATGTCGGCGCGCAACGTCCGCCAGGTGCCCAGCCCGGCCATCACCGCGGCGTAGCCGAACAGAACCAGCGCGGCCGCCCACCACACCAGGTGAACGGTGCCCGGTGTCGTCACCGTGTCGACCATCCCCTGCGTGGCGCTGCTGGGGAAGTACGGTGCGATCGCCTTGCCCCAGTCCTGGTTGGCGAACAGCAGGTTGAGCAACGGCTCGACGATCCACGCGAAGCCGATCGCGACGAAGAGCGCAGCGACCTGATTGGGGATGAGGATCCCGATGCCGAGGCCGATCAGCGCCCACAGGCCGAGGACGAGCAAGGACATGACCAGCGTGCGGATCGCTCCGTCCGGCAGGATCGGATAGCTCTTGCTCGAGATGATCGTCGCCCCAACGGCGAATGAGGTCAGGGTGCCGGCCACCCCGTAGAGGGCGCCGAAGACGAGCAGCGAGATCACCTTGGCGCCCATCACCTTGGCCCGCTTGGGGATCCCGAGGAAGGTGCTCGTGATGGTCTTGTGGCGGTACTCGGTGCCGATCATGAGCACGCCGACGGCCAGGAGCAGCACCTGCGAGATCTGCAGCCCCGCTGCGTAGGTACTGCTGACCATCTGGGGGTCATCGAGCCCGGGCAGGGTCACGCCGGGCCCGGCTTGGGTCCCGGCCAGGAAGGAGGCGGTCAGCCAGGCGAAGGCGCCGCTCCCGAGGACGACGGGGATCAACAGGCCCCACCACAGCCTCGTCGAGAAGAACTTGCGGAACTCGGACCGAATCGCGGGGATCATCGCTGCTCCTCCGAGCCGGTGTGGGGAGTGCCGACCGGGATCTGTGGCGCACCGGTCGGTGGGGGCAGACCCGGGGACCCGACCGCTGAGTTATTGGGGTCGGGGTCGGGGTTGAGGTTGCGGTTGCCCTCGGACTCGGTGAGATTGAAGAAGAGGTCCTCGAGGTGGGTCTGCTGCTGGCGCAACTCGTGGATGGCGACACCGGCGGCCAGGGCAACGTCCCCGACCACGTCCGTGTTGTCGGCGGTGACGAGCAGCCCACCCGGGGCCGCAGCCACCGACAGACCGGCGGCGCTGAGCGCTCTGGTCAGCCCGACCGGGTCGGGGGAGCGGACGAAGGCGGTGGGCACCCCCCGCAACTCCGTGACCGAGCCCTGAGCCACCCTGCGGCCGTTGGCGATGATGACGACCTCATCGACGGTCTGCTCGACCTCTGAGAGCATGTGGCTGGAGATGAGCAGGGTGCGGCCCTCGGAGGCGAGGTGTCGCAGGAAGCCGTGAAGCCACCGGATGCCCTCGGGTTCCAGGCCGTTGGCCGGCTCGTCCAGAATGATGATCTGTGGGTCGGCCAGCAACGCGCCAGCCAACCCCAGACGTTGCCGCATCCCCATCGAGTAGCCACCCGCACGTTTGCGGGCCGCAGCCGGGATTCCCACGAGGTCGAGCAGTTCGTCGACCCGCTGGTCCGAGACACCGGCCACCGCAGCGAGCACCCGCAGGTGGTCGCGGCCCGTCCGGCCCGGGTGGAAGTTGGTCGCTTCCAGGGCTGAACCGACCACCGTGAGCGGATTGGGGATGTCGCGATAGTTGCGGCCATCGATCGTGGCCGTGCCGCTGGTGGGACGGATCAGACCGAGGAGCATGCGCAGCGTCGTCGTCTTGCCACTGCCGTTGGGCCCGAGGAATCCGGTCACCTGTCCCGGCTGCACGGTGAAGTCGAGGTCGTCGACCGCCGTGAAGTCGCCGAAGCGCTTCGTCAGCCCCCGGATCTCGATCTCGCCGGTCCAGGCGTCGCGTGTCGCGTTCACCGTCCACCTCTCGTCCGACTCTGGTCGGCATCGGAAATCGCCACGTGCACGTCAACCTGCACCTCAACCCCGCACGTCAACCAGACAACCCAATCACACGAGCCCGGCTCGATGCGCCACCTCCCTATACTCGGGTCACTATGACCGAGTGGCTGCTGGTGCTGGGCGCCGTCCTGCTCACGGCCGGCACCGCGGTCTTCGTCGCGGCGGAGTTCTCCCTGGTGGCGTTGGACCGGCCGACCGTGCAGCGAGCCATTGACAGCGGCGACGCCCGAGCGCGTGTGGTCCTGCAGTCGCTCAAGCAACTGTCCACCCAGCTGTCGGCGGCCCAGGTCGGCATCACCGTCACCACCTTGGTCGTCGGCTATCTGGCGCAGCCATCGATCGGACGCCTCCTCGAGGGTCCGTTGACTGCGATCGGTCTCGCCGACTCAGCGGTGGCGGCTGTCTCGAGTGCGGTGGCGCTCATCCTCGCCACCTTGTTCTCGATGCTCTTCGGGGAGCTGCTGCCCCAGTTCCTCGGCATCTCCGCACCGCTCGCGACGGCCAAGGTCGTGGCCCTGCCGGTGCGGGTCTTCGCGGGACTGGTCAGGCCGCTGATCGTGGCGCTCAATGGATCGGCCAACCGGTTCCTGAGGGTGCTCGGCATCGAGCCACAGGAGGAACTGTCCGGCGCCCGGACACCCCAGGAGCTGCGTAGCCTCGTCCAGCGCTCGGCCGAGGCCGGCACGCTCGACGTCACGACAGCGCGGATGCTGACCAAGTCGCTCGGCTTCGGGGAGCGCACGGCTGACGACGTCATGACGCCGCGCGTGCGCTGCAGCGGCATCCACCGGGACGAGTCGGCCGAGGACGTGCTCAAGCTGTCCCGGCGCACCGGCCACTCCCGCTTCCCGGTCCTGGGCCGGGACTGGGACGACATCGATGGCTTCGTCCACGTCAAGAAGGCGATGGCCGTCCCGCACGCCCGGCGCAAGGACGTCCCGGTCTCGGCCCTGATGTCCGAGCGGCTCATCGTCCCCGAGACGATCCGGCTCGACCCATTGCTGCGCCAGCTGCGGGAGGGGGGCTTCCAGATGGCGGTCGTCGTCGATGAATACGGCGGGACATCAGGTGTGGTCACCCTCGAGGATGTCGTCGAGGAGATCGTCGGCGAAGTTGCCGATGAGCATGACCGGACCCGCCCGAGTGGCCGCGAGTTGCTGGACGGCTCCTGGACGGTGCCGGGGCTCTGGCGTCCGGACGAGGTCCGTGACGCCTTCGACGCGGAGGTGCCGGACCACCCGACCTATGAGACGACCGGCGGCTTCGTGATGGAGGCTCTGGGCCGGGTCCCGGTCGTCGGAGACGTCGTGCAGGTCCCGGGTTGGACGATCCACGTGGTGCGGTTGGACGGCCGCCGGATCGAGCGGTTGCGCTTCGTCCCGGACCTGTCATCCGAGCCGACATCCGACCCGTCACCTCCACCGTCGTCCGATCAGCCCCCGCAGACCGAGGGCGGGGCGTCGCCGCATGGGTAACATCTGGACCTACCTCTTCTCGCTCCTGCTCCTGTTCGGCAACGCATTCTTCGTCGGGGCAGAGTTCGCCGCGATGGCCGTGCGCCGCTCCGCTCTCGAGCCCCTCGCCCAGGCCGGGAGCAAGCGTGCCGCGACGAGCCTTGAGGCGCTCGAGCGGCTCGGGTCGATGCTGGCCACCGCACAACTGGGGATCACGCTGTGCTCGGTCGGGCTGGGCGCGTTGGCCGAGGCCGCCCTGCACCACCTCTTCGAGCCGGTCTTCGCCGGGTGGGGGCTGTCCGATGCCTGGGCCAGCGGCGCCGCCCTCGCCGTGGCGCTGCTCATCGTGTCCTACCTGCACGTCGTCGTCGGCGAGATGATCCCCAAGAACCTCGCCATCGCAGGTCCGGAGCGGGCCGCGCTGCTCCTGGTCCCACAGCTCTATTTCCTCTCCAAGGCCCTGCGCCCGATCGTGCACGCCATGGAGGTGGTGGCCAAGAGGCTCGTCCGGCTCTTCGGCATCGAGCCCAAGGACGAGATCGCGTCCGCCTTCACTGCCGAGGAGGTCGCAGAGATCGTCAGCGAATCCCGTCGCGAGGGACTCATCGAGGAGGAGCGCCACGGACTGGTGAGCAAGACGCTCGAGTTCTCCGACAAGCTCGCTCGCGATGTCGCGGTCCCGTCGGATGCCCTGACCTGTGTCACCCTGGGCGCGACCCCGGCCGACATCGAGCGACTCGTCGCCAAGCAGGGCTTCTCGCGCTACCCCGTCACTGACGCCGCGGGTGAGATCGCCGGCTACGTCCACCTCAAGGACGTCCTCTATGCCGATGACGAGCGCTACCAGTTGCCCATCCCGCCCAAGCGGATCCGCCGGCTGGCCGCGGTCCGTCCGGAGGACGAGATCGAGGACGTGCTCGCGACGATGCAGCACACCGGTGCGCACCTGGCTCGGGTCACCGATGATGCGGGGGCTGTCACGGGGGTCGTCTTCCTCGAGGACGTCCTGGAGGAACTCGTGGGAGAGGTCACCGACAGCACGCAGCGGTGACGCGCGGTCCCAGCCCAGCGGCCTACGAACGCGTTGGTATGCCGCTGACCTCAGTTTGTGGGGCGGCTCTCCTGCCGCTTCAGGTGGCGCAGGTAGGCGGCACCACGTGGCGACACCTCGTAGCCGACGTCGTGGCTGATGGTCAGGCCGAGCGCCTTGAGCTTGCGGATGTCCGCCTTCATGGGCAGCACCTCTCGGTGGAGCAGAGCGGCCAATTCGGTTGACA
>JBDTAU010000407.1:0-3094 GCA_039924465.1 Dermatophilaceae bacterium | reverse complement strand
GAGGAGATCGGTCGCGCTTTCGCTGGAGTCACCGTCCAGACCTCTGGCTCGGGTGAGGTGCTGGCCGCAGTGTCCGGGGAGCCGGCCCTGGTCATCGCCACCCCTGGTGCCGAGCCGGTCGCCTCTGGCGGCTATGCAGCGGTGCTGCTGCTGGACGCGTGGGCGAGTCTCGATCTGCCCGTCCTTGACGCCCCCCTCGAGTCGCTGCGCCGCTGGTCCGCTGCGGCAGCACTGGCCCGACCCGGTCGTGCGGTCGTGCTCTGCGGTGCGCCCGAGGGAGTGACCCTCCCAGCCATCGAGTCGCTCGTGCGCTGGGACCCGGGCTGGCTCGCAGCGAAGGAGCTGGCCGAACGCCGCGAGTTGGGCCTCCCGCCGGCCGTGCGGATGGCCCAGCTGACCGGGACCCGCCGTGGTGTCGAGGGTGCCCTGGAGCAACTCGACCTGCCCGACGGGGCCCAACTGCTGGGCCCGATGCCGCTTCGCCTGCCGCGTCGACCCACCGGATCGGTGACGCGGGGGGGAGGAGCCGACGACGTGCCCCGAGCTCCCGCGGATCGGCATGCCTTGATCCGGATCGATGGGTCCCGGACCGATGAGCTGACCCGATCCCTGATCGCTCTCAAGGCAGTGCGCTCGGCGCGCAGGGAGGCCGAGGTCGTGTCGGTCCGGGTGGACCCCACCGACAGCTGGTGAGCACGACGGGTCCTGACGACTGGTGAGCCACCCTGGCGCTCGACGGCCGTCGAGTCACGACGCCTCCCCATGGCCGTCCCTGGCCGTCGAGTCGTGCGTCGGGGCGTCGGATGGATGGCGCCGTCCCGTGGCCGACACCGCGAGTGACAGAGTGTGGCCCATGACCGCACGCGAGTTCGACATCGTCCTTTTCGGCGCCACCGGCTTTGTCGGTGCCCTCGTCGCCGGCCACCTTGCAGAGCACGGTGGGGCCGCCCGCATCGCGCTAGCCGGCCGCTCACGAGCCAAACTTGAGTCCATCCGCACCGAGCTCGGCGCTCCGGCGCGCGACTGGGACCTGATCCAGGTGGACGCTGGGGACGGCCCCGCCCTGCGGACGCTCGCGGCGCGTACCACGGTCTTCGTGTCGACGGTGGGCCCCTATGCCGTCTACGGCAAGGAGGTCGTGCGGGCCTGTGCCGACGCCGGCACCCACTACGCCGACCTGACGGGCGAGGTGCTCTTCGTACGCTGGTCGCTCGATGAGATCGCCGCGCGGGCCGCCGAGACCGGCGCCAAGATCGTTCACGCGTGTGGCTTCGACTCGATCCCGTCGGACCTCGGCGTCCTCGTGACCGCCGAACGGGCCGCGGCTGACGGCGCCGGAACCCTCGGGGAGACCCGCCTCGCGGTGAAGTCGGCCAAGGGTGGCATCTCCGGTGGCACCATCGACTCCGGTCGGCAGCAGGCGATCATCGCGCGCTCCGATGCCGGCGCCCGTCGGATCATCGGCGATCCCTACGGGTTGAGTCCGCGTCGGGACGAGGAGCCGTCCTCCGGGCGGGGCAGGCCCACCGGGTTGCGGGGGGTGCTGCGCACCATCCTGCCGATCGAGCGCGACGCCGAAACGGGCCGGTGGACCGGTCCCTTCATGATGGCCTCGTTCAACACCCGCATCGTGCGGTTGTCCAACACCCTGACCGACTGGTCCTATGGCCGAGGCTTCCGCTATCGCGAAGTGACCGACTTCGGGTCCAGCCCGGTCTCGCCGCTCCTGGCGTCCGGAATGGCGGTGGGCATGACGGGGGTGGTCGCCGGCCTCTCGTTCGCTCCGACAAGGGCCGTGCTGGACCGTTTCCTGATGAAGCCGGGTGAGGGACCGAGCGCGGCGCAACGAGCCGCGGGCCGGTTCCGTTTCGAGATCCGGGCGACGACGACGACCGGGGCGAGGTATCGGACCAAGGTCGGAGCCGACTACGACCCCGGCTACGGCGGGACGGCGATCATGCTCGGACAGAGCGCCCTGTGCCTGGCGCTCGACGGGGAGCGGTTGCCCGACCGGTCCGGTGTGCTGACACCAGCGACGGCGATGGGCGATGTCCTGGTGGAACGGCTCCGGGCGCACGACTTCACGTTCGAGGTGGAGCCGGTGGACCCAGTGCGCCCCGTGGATGACGGGGCCACTCGACGGGGGTAGGCCCGGTCCCGTGGTCGAGTGGCCTCTGTTCGGTGATGTAGCTGCGTTTTGGGGCGTCGGAGCAGGTTCGCCGGGCAGTTTCTGCCCCGGAACGCAGCCTCTGCCGCGAAGGACGCTCGCTTCCGCAACTTGCTGGCGTATGCCGTTGAGCGCGCTCGGTGGATGACGCGGCCACTCGACGGGGGTCGGCCTGTGGATGACGCGGCCACTCGACGGGAGCGTGGGCGCCGCCTCCAGTCGACCGGCGCCCGCCCCAAAAGTCGAGTGGCCCCGGTGTCGACAGGAACTCGGTAGCGACACCCAGGTCGTGTGCCTGTGGATGGCGAGGCCACGCGGGTGGGGAGGCGTGGAGTTCGGCGACCCCCAAAGGGATGCTTGACGGTGAAGGATCGTCAGCGGCATACTGCCAAACATGTCTTTGGAGGATGAGGGGCGGATGAACCAGCTCCGCGCGACCGCGCACCCACTGCGATTGCAGATGTTGTCGTTGCTGACCGGGGCGGAGCTGAGTGCCACCGAAGTGGCGCGCGAGCTCGGCATCACCCAGGCGAACGCGAGCTACCACCTGCGCTTCCTGCACTCGGCGGGCCTGCTCGTCATCGCCCGCGAGGAGTCGGTTCGCGGGGGACGGGCGAAGAAGTATCGCCACCCGTGGGACGCGGCGCCATCACCGGAGCAGTCGCAGGGGAGTGCTGCTGATCTGCAGGCGTATGGGCGGGTCATGGCGGAGGCCATGTTCCGACGGTTGGCCGCCCGCGAGCCGAGCACCACGATGCACCTGACTGACGCCGAGGTCTGGCTCGACCCGGAAGACTGGCGGCGGGTCCTCGACCTCGTGACCGAGGCGAGCGTGCTCATGCACGGTCGGGCCAAACCGCCGCGTACTGACGGCACGGTACGCGCGACCCTGACGGCGGTAGCCTTCCAACTGGCGGCCACGGAGAG
>JBDTAU010000406.1:0-3920 GCA_039924465.1 Dermatophilaceae bacterium | reverse complement strand
TCGAGCGGCTGGAGCTGACCGACCGGGCCCCGGACCGGCTCGACGTCACGGCCTGGCCGGCGTTGCGCGAGCTCCTGGCTGCCACCTTCCGGACCAGGACCCGGGACGAGTGGGCGGCACACTTCGCGCAGGGCGACGCCTGCGTGGCACCGATCCTGACCTATGCCGAGGCGCCGGAGCACCCGCACCTGCAGGCTCGCGGGGTCTACGTCGAGCGCGACGGAGTGACCCAGCCGGCCCCGGCGCCACGCTTCTCCCGGACACCGGGGGCCCTGACCACCTCGCCCCCCGAGCTGGGGGCCGACACCCGGGCGGCGCTCACCGCGTGGGGCGTGGCCGACGTCGAGGCGCTGATCCAGTCCGGCGCCGCCACCCAGATCTGACCTGGCTGACCATGCGGCTCTTCGTGGCGCTCCTGCCCCCGGACGAGGCCCTCGACGACCTCGACGACGCCGTGGCCCCGCGCTCAGAGGCCGATGAGCGGGGTGACCGCGAGCTCCGCTGGACCGACCGGCACCAGTGGCACGTGACGCTGGCCTTCCTCGGGGACGTGCCGGAGCGCCGGCTGGACGACCTGACCGAGGGCCTGGGTCGGGTCGCGGACCGGCACGGCCACCTGCTGGTGCGACTCACCGGGGCCGGCGCCTTCCCCAACCCGTATGCCGCTCGCGTCCTGTGGGCCGGCGTCGAGATCCTCCGCGGTGACCTCGACCGGCTCGTCAGCGGCCTACGGAATGCCAGTAACGCCGCCGGAGCGACCCCGGACGGCACCCACTTCCACCCGCACGTCACCCTCGGGCGCTTCCACCGACCGACGGAGGCGACCCGGTGGATCCGCGCCTTCGACGCCTACGAGGGGCCGGTGTGGACCGCGTCGCACGTCGCCCTCGTCGAGTCCCACCTGGGGCAGGGCCGCGGACGGCGACCGCGCTACGAGGTGCACGCCGAGCTGCCGCTCGCCTGACGACTCCGCGTCGGATCGCGACTGTGCAAGACTTGAGCAGTGGCACGTGGTGATGGACGACTGACGCATGACCTTCTCCCCGGCGAAAAAGGACCTCAGGATGCCTGTGGCGTCTTCGGGGTCTGGGCTCCCGGTGAGGATGTCGCCAAACTGACCTACTTCGGGCTCTACGCGTTGCAGCACCGCGGCCAGGAGTCCGCTGGCATCGCGACCGGGGACGGCGAGAAGATCCTCGTCTTCAAGGACATGGGCCTGGTCTCTCAGGTCTTCGACGAAGCGACCCTGAACTCGCTGCGCGGCTACCTCGCCATCGGCCACACCCGCTACTCGACGACCGGCGGCTCGACGTGGGAGAACGCCCAGCCGACCCTTGGCGGCTCTGAGGACCGGACCCTGGCCCTGGGCCACAACGGCAACCTCATCAACACCGCTGAACTGCGCGAGATGGTGGCGGAGCTCTTCGGCGACAACCGGATCACCGGGGAACTCGCGCGCGGCAACACCTCCGACACGGCGCTGGTCACGACGCTGCTGTCCGCCGACCCCACCAAGACGACCGAGCAGGCCGCCCTCGAGCTCTTCCCGAAGTTGCGCGGCGCCTTCTCCTTCGTCTTCATGGACGAGACGACGCTGTATGCCGCTCGCGACCCGTGGGGGGTCCGTCCCCTCGCGCTGGGCCGGCTCGAGCGCGGCTGGGTCGTCGCCTCTGAGACCGCAGCGCTGCAGACGATCGGCGCTGCCGTGATCCGTGAGGTCGAGCCCGGCGAGCTGATCATCATCAACGAGGACGGGCTCCGGTCGCAGAAGTTCGCCGAGCCCACGCCCAAGGGCTGCGTCTTCGAATACGTCTACCTCGCCCGCCCGGACGCCGTCATCGCCGGCCGGGTCGTGCACGAGGCGCGGGTCGAGATGGGGCGGACGCTGGCCCGGGAGCACCCCGTCGACGCGGACCTCGTCATCGGCGTGCCGGAGTCGGGGGTGCCGGCCGCGGTCGGCTACTCGCAGGAGTCCGGGATCCCCTTCGGCCAGGGCTTCGTCAAGAACGCCTACGTCGGGCGCACCTTCATCCAGCCGTCCCAGACGCTGCGCCAGCTCGGCATCCGGCTCAAGCTCAACCCGCTCGAGCACACGATCCGCGGCAAGCGCCTCGTCGTCGTCGATGACTCGATCGTGCGCGGCAACACCCAGCGCGCCCAGATCCGGATGTTGCGCGAGGCCGGTGCCGCCGAGATACACGTGCGGATCTCGTCCCCGCCCATCCAGTGGCCGTGCTTCTACGGGATCGACTTCGCGACCCGGGCCGAGCTCGTCGGGGCCGGCCTCAGCATCGAGGAGATCCGGGCCTCCATCGGGGCCGACTCGCTCGGCCACATCTCCGAAGAGGGCATGATCGCCGCGACCAATCAGCCCGAGGACCGGTTGTGCACGGCGTGCTTCACCGGGCGCTACCCGATCGAGCTGCCCGAGGACGGCCAGATCGGCAAGCACGTCTTCGAGACCCTGCCGCTCGACGTGCGCACCGGGCACGACCGTTCGGTCGACGTCGACGGGGTGACGCCAGGCCTCGGCTTCGGCGGCGGCAACGCCCTCCAGCACCCCTGACCGACCTTCGATCTCGCCTGATTCCTGCCGCGCCTGGCCCCACCTGCCGCGCTTGACCCCACCTGCCGCGCGTCCCCACCTGCCGCCGTTCGAGGTATTCGGGTCGAGGTGATGTCTCGCTCCCTGGCCCGACCGATTACCTCCACTCGAATACCTCGAACCGGATCGGGTCAGGGCGGCCGAACCGGGCCGGGGCTGATCGGGGTCGGCGTCAACACCCTGCAGCGCTGATCAGGGTTGTCCACAGGGCGCAGCCGTCCGCTGGTTCATCGGCCGGGGTATGGCGAACCTGTAGCCATGAACCGCGCACGGCATCAACTGGTCACGCGAGCGGCCTACGACTTCGGGGGAGTCGTCTCCCGGTGGACGCTCCGAGCCCTCGGGGTGACCCATGACGCCATCCGCCACGAGGTCGAGGCCGGACGTTGGCTGGTCATCGGCAACCAGACCGTGGTCCCACACACGGGGGACGTCTCGATCGAGGGGCGCCGGTGGTCGGCCATCTGGGAGATCGGCCGGTCCATCACGGCTCTTGATGGAGTGACGGCGCTTCAGGCGGGGGGCTTGCGCCACTACACCGACGACGAACTCCATGTCTCCGTCGTCCACACCGCTGCCGTCAAGAAGGTGCCGGGCGTGCGGCTCCACAAGGTCATCCGCCGTCTTCCCGACGAGATCATGAGGGCCGGCGTCCCGCGGACGAAGCCGCCGGTGGCCGCCTTACGGGGTGCCTACTGGGCGGTCTCCGACCGGCAAGCTGCTCTCATCCTGCTGATGACCGTCCAGCAGCGTCTCGCGACTCCCGAGCAGTTGCTGAGTTGGTCCAAGAGACTGCGGGGCCGTCGACGACGCGCGTTCATTGAGGACGTCTTGGCTGATCTGGCGGGTGGCGCCCATTCACTTGGCGAGCTTGACTTCGCTCGGATGTGTCGGCAGCGGGGACTGCCGGAGCCCTCGAGGCAGGTCGTGCGCCTTGGGCCGAAGGGGCGGATGTACCTGGACGTGCGCTGGAAGAGGTACGCGCTCGTCGTCGAGATCGACGGCGCCCAGCACCGGGAGGGGCTGGCCGTGACCGATGACAACCTCTCGCGCAATGCTGTCACGTTGCAGGAGGAGAAGGTCCTGCGCCTGGACCGCATCGGGCTGCGACTCTATGAGGACGAGTTCATGGCGCAGGTGGCCCGCGGCTTGGAATTCGAGCAGGCCGCCTGACTCGAGGTCGCCCGGTCGAGGTGATACCTCGCTCTATGGCGCGACCGATTACCTCGACTCGAATACCTCGACCCGGTTGAGGGGGGGGAGCCGGACCAGGCGCAGGAGAAGGAGCCGGAGCTCGTCGAACGGCTATCCCACA
>JBDTAU010000405.1:0-3802 GCA_039924465.1 Dermatophilaceae bacterium | reverse complement strand
CGACGGCGGATCGCTCGGAGCGCAGGGAGGCGAGGCCCGAGTCATAGGAATCATGCCCGCCACCATCTGGCCAGAGTGAGAAGAAGAGCATTCGGGCGTACGCCTGTGCCCTGGTGTCCGCAGAGCCGTAGCTCGGAGCATCCTGGGCGAGCCACCGCAGATAGGCGGCGGCCCGCTCGGGATCATTGACGTGGGCCAGGGCGCGCACTCGCTTGAGCAGGGCGACTTCGGCCGCCCCGCCAACCGGGGCCGTCAGGCCGGCGAGTCGTCGCAACTCAGTCCACGAACGGCCATCACGAATGACATCGGCGAGGTGGGCGCCGCTCTGCTCGAGGAACTTCGACAGGGAGGTTGTCGGGTGCGCCTTGAGCTCAGTGGCCAGTTGCTTGCGAGATGAGCTCACTTGGCGCCGGATGTGCTCGAGGACCGTGGCCTGGGTTTGTCGGTCCAGCAGGATCTGGCTGCCGGCCGGCAAGAACGGGAATCCGGCCTCAACATCGCGAATCAGCTGTGACCGCGTAGATCCGGTCAGGGCGCGGTAGCGCAGGTCGAAGCGAAACTCCTTGCGATGGTGGCCCACGAAATCAAGTGCGGTCAGAACCGCCTTCCCGGGCGCGGTGCGCAAGCCCCGCCCGAGCTGCTGAAGGAACACCGTGGAACTTTCAGTGGGGCGCATGAACAGGACGGTGTTGATCGACGGGACGTCGACTCCCTCATTGAAGACGTCGACCGCAAAGATCGCCTTGATCCGGCCATGGCGCAGATCTTCGATGGAGGCCTCGCGGCTAGCGCTCGCAGTTGAGCCGGTGATGACCGCGGAGGGGATGCCGGCTTGGTTGAACACGCGGGTCATGTAGTTGGCGTGATCGACGCTGACGCAGAACCCGAGGGCCTTCATCGACTGGATATCCACGATCTTGTCCCGGACCGCGCCCAGGATGATTCGAGCTCGGATGTCGTTGCTCGTATACAGGTTTGACAGGGCGGCGATGTCATAGGCGCCGGCTCGCCAGTCCACTCCTCGAAGATCTGTTCCGTCGGCGACGCCGAAGTAGTGAAAGGGGGTCAACAGGTCGGCCCCGAGAGCGTCCCAGAGGCGGAGCTCAGCGGCGGTCCGGCCGCCGAAGAAGTCGCGGACATCGATACCGTCACCCCGCTCCGGTGTAGCGGTCATCCCGAGGAGCTCTGCTGGTGTCAAGTGCTCCAGGATCTGCCGATAGGTCCGCGCTTGAGCGTGATGGAACTCATCGATGACGACGATCTCAAAGGCATCGGCTGGGATGTTGCCGATGCCGTAGGCGGTCAGTGACTGAATGGACGCGAAGACGTGCTCCCACCGTTCTGGGCGCGTCCCGCCCACATACAGCTCACCGAAGTTGGGGTCACCCAGCACCTCACGGTAGGTGCGGAGCGACTGGGTGAGAATCTCCCTCCGATGAGCAACGAAGAGCAGCCGGGGTCTGGCCGTCGTTGCCTCGGCGAGGCGACGGTAATCGAGGGCCGCTATGACCGTCTTCCCAGTTCCGGTGGCGGCCACCACCAGGTTGCGGTGCCGGTCGTGGACCTGGCGCTCGACATCGAGTTGCTCGAGGATGTGCGACTGATACGGGTACGGACGCACTTGAAGACCGGACAGGGTCAGCGTCACCCGGTCTCGTCCCCGGGCGCCGCTCGCCTCGGCCAGGGCATCGTCGAGCCGGTCCCGATCGGTGTCCGGGTCGTAGGGCTCGAAGGACGGATCGTTCCAGTACGTGTCGAAGGTGGCCCGGAACTTCTGGATGAGGGGCGGCGTAGCGACCGACGAGAGGCGAACATTCCACTCGACCCCGTCGAGAAGGGCCGCTCGCGACAGGTTGCTCGAGCCCACATAGGCCGTGTCGAAGCCCGTCGCTCGCTCAAAGAGCCAGGCTTTGGCGTGCAGCCGAGTCCGCTGGGCGTCGTAGTGCACCCGGACTTCGGCGCCGAAGTCACGCACCAGACGATCCAGCGCGGCCCGCTCCGTCGCACCCATGTAGGTCGTGGTGATGACTCGGAAAGGCACGCCCCGACGGCGCAGTTCCAACAACTGCTCCTCGAGCAGACGGACTCCGTGCCACTTCACGAAGGCACACAACAGGTCGACGGAATCTGCACTGGCCAACTCCGCACGCAGTTCGTGGCCCAGGGCCGGCTCGTCATGCGAGTTGGTGAGCAACGCAGCCTGAGACAGCGGTGTTGCTGGTCGCCGGACGAGATCCATGGCGACTCGGCCCGGGATGGGGGGCGCCGATAGTGATGCGAGATAGCGCGGACTGCCATCGAGGGCATCTTCCGGGGCGCCGAGGTTCTCGAGGATCTCGTTGACCAGTGCCCGGCGCTTGTCAACGTCCCGCTCCGCGTCCAGCGCGCGGCGAACCGCATTGCGGACGTGTGTGGCCAGTGCATCCGATTGGTCCGCCGCATCGATCGAGTTGCTGGACGCCTCCAGCACCGTCCTCTCGAGCATCCCTGCAACGGCGCGAGTCAGCAGGGTCTCGTACAGTCCCTCGACTGGGCTATCCCCGTTTGCCATGGGCGTAGCTTGGCAGACGGATCCGACGACCAAGCGGACCCACCTTCCGGCAGCGGGCGCGGCAGGTTCGTGCCGGAAGGCTGGACCTGACCATGCGACCGACTCGCAGGGACACGTGCTCAGTTCTCACGCAACGCGGCGGCGAGACGGCAGTAAGCGGCATACCGCGTGGGGATGTCGACGTCGCCGTCGGCAACGACCAGTCGGCGAAGGCCGGCCCGTCCAACGACGGGGACTCCCATGACGCTCATGGACCGAGGAAAGAGTGGGAAGTTTGCGCCGATGAAACACAGCGCGCCCTGGACCGGGAGGTGGGCCAACTCGGGGGCGTCGGCCAACGCCTGCCGCACCACGAGCACTTGGCCCTCCAGTCCAAGGAGGAGATCGTTGCGCTTTCGACCCCGCACGAGCAGCGTCTCCTCGGTGGGCTGGCGCCACCTCACCTCACGGCGCACCGCGATCGCGGCTCCGGGGTAGTGCTTCGCGTCGATGACGTGGATTCCGGACGGTCCTATGGCGATGTGGTCGATATTGGCGCGGCTGCGAGGGACGCCGCGGTCATGCAAGGCGTAGATGTAGTCACCTGCGAGAGCAGCGAGCGCCGCGGCGACCTTCTGCTCGCCGACAGCGCCGGTGCGCCAGACCTGGGTGGAGGTCGGGGGCGGTGTGTGTGAGCGAACGAAGCGACGCAGGCCGCGCTTCATCGACTCGGTCTGCGCATCGCGCTTGGCGACGCGACGATCGAACTCGCGGGCGGTGCTCGCGCCCGGTGTCCCTGGAGCCGGCGGGGCGGGTGGTCCGACGGTGGGCGGCTCGCCGGTTGGTGGCTCGCTCGGGGTGAGGCACGAGGGGCAGATGACCTTGCGGCGCACCTTGTCGTATGCCGCTCTCGTGCCGACCTCGAGCACGGTGCCGCAGTCGCAGCGACCCGCATAACGCAGCCGAATGGCACGTGTATCCAGCTGCTCGGGCTCCATAGGTGAAAGGTAGCGGAGTGTCGTCGCGGGCGCAGCGATGCACTGAACGGCTATGTGTGGCAGTGGAGTCCGTCCGACAGGCTCGAACCTCTTGATGAACTTCTTTGGTGCAGAATCCGATTGGTGAGGTAACGACCTCATTACGTCGTTAATCTGTATTCGTGATTAATTAGCGGTGTCCGATACGGTGCCCGTTCACCCCGTCTGTCCACATAACTGCGGAGCACCTCACATGAACTCAGTCCTCCTCGCCTTCATTGGCGTGGTGATGATC
>JBDTAU010000404.1:0-5401 GCA_039924465.1 Dermatophilaceae bacterium | reverse complement strand
CGCGCCGACCCGGGTCGTCATCTTGTAGAGCCAGTTGTTGCTCGGCTTGCTCAGGGTCACCTTCAACTGGGTGTCACTGACCGCCGTCGCCTCCGAGACGACGTCCATCGACGACTTGAGCGAGATGGTCCAGTCGGACTTGACGCGGTTGATCGAGAAGGCGGCGTCCTTGGCGGTGAACGCGGCCCCGTTGGTGAACTTCGCGTTGGGGACGAGGTCGAACGTGTAGGTCTTGCCGTCGTCCGAGATGCTCCACTTGGACGCCAGCGCTGGCGCGATCGCGCCGTCCTGATCGATCTTCACCAGCGTCTCGTAGACGTTGTAGAGCAGTGCCTGCGGGATCGCGGCGCCGTCCTTGGTCGTGAAGTCGAGGCTGGCCGGCTCAGCGACGAGGCCGACCGTCAAGGACGTGTCGACGGCACCACTCCCGCCGGCCGTCGAGCCTGGTGTCTGGGTGCCAGACCCAGCCGAGCAGGCCGTCACGAGAGCGAGGAGGACCGCGCTCCCTGCGGCAGTGGCGATGCGGAAGGGCTTCATCGGAACTCCAGGGATCTCGGCGACGGTGCGGGGCCCAGTCTTACAGCACCAGCGCACGAAGGCCGGGAGGGGTGGATTGCATCTCGGCAACAACTGCTGCGACGCACCGCTACGGTGGCCGTGTGCCACGTCCCGCTGCCCTCGACGCGACCGCGCTGCGGGCCGCCTACGCCGCCGGTGAACTCTCCCCCGTGGACGTCGCCCACGACGTCCTGGACGTCGTCACACGACGCGAACCGGACCTGAATGCGCTGTGGGCGCGGGACGACGACGCGACGCTGTATGCCGCTGAGCTCAGTGCCGCCCGCTGGCGCGCGGGTGCCCCGCTGGGTCCCATCGACGGGGTCCCCGTCACGGTCAAGGAGAACCTCGCCCGCACTGGTGTGCCGATGCCGGCTGGCACGGCGGGCATCACTCCGGTCGTCCCGACCCGCAACTGCCCCGTCGTCGACCGAATCGAGGAGTCGGGTGGCGTCATCGTCGGATCGACGGTCATGCCGGACTGGGGCATGTTGTCCTCCGGCGTGTCGAGCCGGCACGGGGTGACGCGCAGCCCGTGGGACCACCGCCTGACGACCGGTGGGTCGAGTGCCGGCGCCGGCGCGGCAGCCGCCGCCGGCTACGGGCCCCTGCACGTCGGCACCGACATCGGCGGGTCGATCCGGCTTCCGGGCACCTGGCTCGGGCTGACGACCCTCAAGCCCAGCGCCGGCCGGGTCCCGCTCGATGCGCCCTATCTCGGCAGGGTCGCGGGACCGATCGCCCGCAGCGCAGCGGATGCCGCCCTGCTGTTGTCTGTCATCGCCCGGCCCGACGCCCGCGACTGGACCGCACTGCCACCGTCCGAGCTGGACCGACTCGACGTCAACGATCTCGCCACTGACGTCAGCGGGCTGCGGGTCGGCCTGCACCTCGATGCCGGGTGCGGGACGGGGATCGACCCGCAGGCGCGGGGCGCGGTGGAGGCTGCGGCACGCGTCTTCGCCGCGGCCGGTGCCGTCGTCGAGACCGTGCCCGCCTTCCTCACCGAGGGTCTTCTCACCGACCTCGACCAGTTCTGGCGGGTCCGCTCCCTCGTCGACTTCGATGCGCTGCCCCCTGAGGGCCAGTCGCGGGTGCTGCCCTACATCCGCCGCTGGGTCGAGGCCGCCCGGGGCGTCTCCGGGGAGCGTGTGCTGCGCAACTACACGAGCATCATGACGATCCAGCGGGTCACGATCGAGGCGACCGCACCGTTCGACGTCGTGCTGTCTCCGGTGGCACCGATGGCGGCCTTCCCCGCGGAGTGGCCGATGCCCTGGGGTGAGCGGGACGGCGGGATGGCCCACATCGGCTTCACAGCTCCCTACAACCTGTCCGGCCAGCCGGCCGCCTCGGTCAACTGCGGCTTCACCACCGATGGCCGCACCATCGGCCTGCAGGTGGCGGGGCGCCGCTTCGACGACGCCGGGGTGCTGCGTGTCGTCGACTGGTTTGAGCGCCACCGCGCCAGTGATCTGGCGCCGCGGTGGCCGATCAGCTAGCGGGTGTTCCGTAGCAGCACTTTTGGGTTGGTGACGGGTCAGATCTGACCGATGACGTCCTCAATTTTGGCGGGTTTAACCATTGCCCACAACGGTTTTCAAGCGATTCGCGCTAGCCATGGACGCCTTGGTGGAACGGGTCTAGGTTCGGGCAGCAACCCGGCTCACGTGCCCCCGCGTGAGAGCCTCACGTGCCCTCGCGTGAGCACCCGGTCCCCATGGAGCAGAGGATCATCGCCGTGACAGTTCGCAGAAGCCTGACGGTTGGGTCAGGCGTATTCGCCCTCGTCGGAGGGTTACTCGTCGGTATGCCGGTGAGCGCACAAGCAGTCGACACCACCTCGCCAGTCGTCATCAGTGAGGTCTACGGAGGCGGCGGCAACAGCGGCGCCACCTTGAAGAACGACTTCATCGAGCTCTACAACAATGGCACCTCGCCACTCGATCTCAGCGCTTGGTCCGTGCAGTACGCCTCCTCCGCCGGTTCGACCTGGCAGGTCACCGAACTGTCTGGATCGGTTCCGGCCAAGGGGCACTTCCTCATCAGCCAGGCAGCAGGCGCCTCCGGGACGCTGGACCTACCCAACCCTGATGTGGTCGGCGTCATTGCCATGAGTGGCACGAACGGCAAGGTTGCGCTCGTCAACTCACAGACAGCCCTCGCAGGCTGTGGTGCAGTTGCAACTGCGACGGCAAGTACTCCAGCGTGCAGCCAGGCAACGGGGGTTGTCGACTTCGTCGGCTTCGGCTCCGCGAACGACTACGCCGGCACTGGACCAACCGCGCCCCTGTCGAACAGCACGTCTGCTCAGCGAAAGCTGGACCCGTTCACCAACTCCGGCAACAACAACAGCGACTTCACGACCGGAGCGCCGACGCCGCTGGCCTCCGGCACGGTGGTGGAGCCACCTGCCGACGCCGGCACGGTGACCATCGCCGAGATCCAGGGCGCGAGTGACACCTCACCGCTGACCGGACAGGTCGCGACCACCAAGGGGATCGTCACGGCGGCCTACCCGACCGGCGGCTTCAACGGCTACGTCATCCAGACGCCAGGGACCGGCGGCGACCTCGACCTGGCGACCCACGCGGCCTCCGACGCGCTCTTCGTCTTCTCCCCGAGCACGGTTGGCTCGGTCAAGGCCGGCGACTACGTCCAGATCACGGGGACGGTGTCCGAGTACTTCGGTCTCACCGAGCTCACCGTCGACGCGGCCGCCGACCTGACCAAGCTCAGCGATGTCGTGACGGCGCCCAAGGCGATCAGCAACACCTGGCCGCCCACCGACGCCCAGCGCGAGTCGATCGAATCGATGCTCTTCGAGGGCTCGGGCACCTACACGATCTCCAACACGTACTCGACGAACCAGTACGGCGAGATGGGCCTGGCCCTCGGCGACACGCCGTTGATGCAGTGGACCGACGTGGCGAGGCCGGGCTCACCCGAAGCCAACGCCGTCAAGGCGGACAATGCAGCCCGCGGCGTGATCCTCGATGACGGCTCCAGCACGAACTTCCTGTCTGGGGCGAACACCAGCCTGACGCCGCCGTACGTCTCACTGACGGAGCCGCTGCGTGTCGGCGAGCAGGTCACCTTCGTCGACCCGGTCATCGTCGACTACCGCAACAATGCGTGGAAGCTCCAGCCGACCGCCCCGGTGACCCCCGCAGAGCCGGGCGACTACCCGGCCATCTGGAGCAACGGTCGCACCGAGGCTCCGGCCAACGTGGGCGGTGACCTCAAGGTTGCCTCGTTCAACGTGCTCAACTACTTCACGACGCTGGGCGAGAGTCGCAGCGACTGCAGTGCCTACAACGACCGCGCCGGCAACGGGATCACGACGAGGACCTGCACGGGACCGAACGGTCCCCGTGGAGCCTGGGACGCAGCGAGTCTGCAGCGCCAGCAGGACAAGATCGTCAACGCGATCACCGCCCTGGACTCCGATGTCGTCGGCCTGATGGAGATCGAGAACTCCCTCGTCGTCGACGGGGCGGGCCACGAGGACGAGGCGGTCTCGACGCTGGTTGACGCCCTCAACGCCAAGGCCGGCAAGGCGACTTGGGCCTTCGTGCCCTCCTCGACCGACCTGCCTCCCGCCAGCGAGATGGACGTCATCAGCAACGCGATCATCTACCAGGTGGACGCGGTGACCACCACAGGCGCCGCACACGCCCTCGGCAACTTGAGCGGGGCCGGACAGGCCTTCGACAACGCTCGCGAGCCGATCGCCCAGGCCTTCACCCCGAAGGCTGGTGGCACGCCGTTCGCGGTCGTCGTCAACCACTTCAAGTCCAAGGGCTCGGCCGGTCCGCTGGCTGGGGACACCGACACCGGAGACGGGCAGGGCGCGTCCAACGCGTCCCGCATGGCGCAAGCGACGGCACTCAACGCCTGGATCCCCGACCTGCAGAAGCAGACCGGAGCCGACGACGTCTTCCTCGCAGGTGACTTCAACGCGTACACCCAGGAGGACCCGCTGAAGGTGCTCTATGACTCCGGCTGGACCGACCTCAACAGCAACTACAAGACGGGCAAGCAGTCCTACAGTTTCGGCGGGATGAACGGCTCGCTCGACCACGTCCTCGCGAACGCCTCGGCGTTGGCCCGGACCACCGGGGCCGACATCTGGAACATCAACGCCCCGGAGTCGATCGCCCTCGAGTACAGCCGGTACAACAGCCACGGCTCGCTCTTCTACGACGACTCGCCCTACCGGTCCAGCGACCACGACCCGGTCCTCGTCGGGTTCACGTCGGGTGCTGCCGCGGCTGACCACCAGATCCAGATCCTCGGGATCAACGACTTCCATGGCCGGATCCAACAAAACGGCCAGGAGGCGGGCGCCTCGGTGCTCGCGGGCGCGGTGGAGCAGTTGCGCTCCGAGAACCCGAACACCGTGTTCGCAGCTGCCGGTGACCTCATCGGCGCCTCGACCTTCGAGTCGTTCATCGCTCACGACAAGCCGACGATCGACGCGCTCAACGCGGCCGGTCTCGAGGTCTCTGCCGTGGGCAACCACGAGTTCGACCAGGGCTACGACGACCTGATCAACCGGGTCATGGCGCCCTACGACCCAATCACGAACCCGTTCGGCGGGGCCGAGTGGACGTATCTCGGGGCGAACGTCAAGTTGAAGGCCTCGGGCGACCCCGCCCTCGACCCCACCTGGGTCAGGGACTTCGGCGATGTGCAGGTCGGCTTCATCGGAGCTGTCACCGAGCACCTCGATGAACTCGTCACTCCGGCCGGCATCGCCGAGCTCGACATCACCGACATCCCGACTGCCGTGAACGCGGAAGCCGACCAGCTCAAGGCAGCGGGTGTCGACATCATCGTC
>JBDTAU010000403.1:0-3635 GCA_039924465.1 Dermatophilaceae bacterium | reverse complement strand
CCTTCATCGTGCTGCGAGGGACTCGCTCAGGCGTCGGCGTCCTTGATCTCGGCGAGCACGGTGCCCGACGTCACGGTCTCTCCGACCGTTGCGGTCAAACCGGTCACGATGCCGTCCCGGTGAGCAGTGATCGGCTGCTCCATCTTCATGGCCTCCAGGACGATGACGAGGTCGCCGGCGGACACCGCAGCACCCTCCTCGACCGCGATCTTGACGATGGTGCCCTGCATGGGTGCGGTGAGGGCGTCGCCCGAGGCGGCCGCCCCGGCCTTGCTGCCCGAGGCGCGCCTCGGCGCCTTCTTGCGGGTCGACCCGTTGGATCCGCCACCCAGTGACAGGCCACCGGGCAGGGAGACTTCCAGTCGCTTGCCGCCGACCTCGACGACCAGTTTCTGACGCTCCTCGGCCTCGGGAGCGTCGGCGACGACTCCGGCGTAGGGCTCGATGGTGTTGTTGAAGCCGGTCTCGATCCACGTCGTGTAGATCCCGAACTTCTCCTCCGGGTCGGCCGGGGCAAACGCCGGGTCGGCGACGACCGCGCGGTGGAAGGGCAGCACGGTGGGCATGCCGTCGATCTCGAACTCGGCCAGGGCCCGGCGGGCGCGCTCGATGGCTTCCTGCCTCGTGCGCCCGGTGACGATGAGCTTGGCCAGCAACGAGTCGAAGGCGCCGCCGATGACGTCGCCCTCGAGGACACCGGAGTCGAGTCGCACGCCGGGGCCCGACGGCGGGCGGAAGACGGAGACCGTTCCCGGCGCGGGCATGAAGTTGCGGCCGGCATCTTCACCGTTGATCCGGAACTCGATGGCGTGGGCGTGCGGTACCGGGTCGGCGAAGGAGAGCACCTCGCCGTTGGCCACCCGGAACTGCTCCCGGACCAGGTCGATCCCGGTGACCTCCTCGGTCACCGGGTGCTCGACCTGCAGGCGCGTGTTGACCTCGAGGAAGGAGATGACCCCATCGGGGGCGATGAGAAACTCACACGTCCCGGCGTTGACGTAGCCGGCTTCCTTGAGGATCGCCTTGCTCGCGCGGACCAACTCCGTGTGCTGCTCCTCGGTGAGGAAGGGCGCGGGCGCCTCCTCGACCAGCTTCTGGTTGCGACGCTGCAGGGAGCAGTCGCGGGTCGACACGACGACCACGTTGCCGTGCTGGTCGGCGATGCACTGCGTCTCGACGTGGCGCGGCTGGTCGAGGAAGCGCTCGACGAAGCACTCACCACGTCCGAAGGCGGTCACCGCCTCGCGCACGGCCGAGTCGAACAGTTCCGGGATCTCCTCGATGGTCCGGGCCACCTTGAGGCCGCGGCCCCCGCCGCCGTAGGCCGCCTTGATGGCGACCGGTAGCCCGTGCTCCTTGGCGAAGGCCACGATCTCGTCCGGCCCCGACACGGGGTCGTTGGTGCCCGGCACCAGTGGCGCGTTCGCCTTGGTCGCGATGTGGCGCGCCTTGACCTTGTCACCCAGGGTGTCGATGGCGGCCGGTCCGGGGCCGATCCAGATCAGCCCGGCGTCGATGACGGCTTGGGCGAAGCCGGCGTTCTCGGCCAGGAAGCCGTAGCCGGGGTGGACCGCGTCGGCGCCGGATTCCTTGGCGATCTCGAGCAGGCGCTCCTGGACGAGATAGCTCTCACCGGGGGTCGAGCCACCCAAGGCGTAGGCCTCGTCGGCGACCTTGACGTGCAGCGCATCCCGATCGGGTTCCGCGTACACCGCGACCGACCCGATCCCGCTGTCCTTGCAGGCGCGCGCGACGCGCACGGCGATCTCGCCACGATTTGCGATCAGAACTTTGCTGATGGATGCCATGGACCGGACTCTAGCGCCTGCACTGCGGCCCATCCGGGTCGGATCCGATGGTTACTGTCCAGTTGTGTCGTGAGGTCGAGCACACCCGGTCGTCGCGAAGTAGGTTGTAGCCATGACCTCCCCACTTCCCGTCCCGATGGTCCGGCTCGGGCACGCCTCGGAGCCCGGGCTCTTGATCCCCCAACTCGGCTTCGGTCTCTGGCAGGTTCCCAACGAGCGGGTGGACACCGCGCTCGGCGCGGCCATCGAGACCGGCTACCGCCACATCGACACCGCCGAGATGTATGGCAACGAGGCCGCGGTGGGGGAGACGCTCAACCGCATCGGGATCGCTCGCGAGGACATCTTCATCACGACGAAGATCTGGCCGGACCACTTCGAAGATGTGACCGCTGCCTTCGACGCCTCGATGGAGCGCCTCGGTCTCGACGAGCTGGACCTCTACCTGATCCACTGGCCCGCCGCGGCCCGGGACCAGTACGTCGGCGCGTGGCGCGCGATGCTCGACCTGCAGCAGTCCGGGCGCATCCGGTCGGTCGGTGTCTGCAACTTCCAGGTGCCCCACCTCGAGCGACTCCAGGCCGAGACGGGGATGCTGCCCTCGGTCAACCAGATCGAGCTGTCGCCCTACCTCCAGCAGGAGGAGTTGCGCGCCTTCCACGCCGAGCACGGCATCGTCACCGAGGCCTGGAGCCCGCTCGCCGTGCACGCCGGCCTGCTCGAGGACCCGGTCATCACCCAGGTGGCGGCCAAGCACTCGGTGACCCCCGCTCAGGTGGCGCTGCGCTGGCAGATCCAACTGGGCAACGTGGTTCTCACCCGGTCGGTGACGACCTCGCGGATCCCGCAGAACGCCGACCTGTTCGACTTCGCGCTCGATGCCGATGACCTCGCCTCCATCGCCGGTCTGGAACGGGGCCAGCGGACGGGACCCGATCCGGACGTGTTCGCCAACTAGCCACGACTGGGGCTGAATCATCGGCGCGGGGCCACCCGGCACGGCCTCGGAGCGAATTGACCAGCGGCGCAAACAGGCGGAAAATAGTTATGTCAGGTCCGCCAAAGGATCGACGGACCATCTCATCGAAAGGTGGTCAAGACAATCATGAAGAAGAGTCTGCATCCACAGGATGCGATCCCGCTGATCGCTGGCATCTACGCGTTCCTGTCGCCCGTCTGGACGACCACGACGACCACCGCGACCTGGACACTGGTCGTCCTGGGAGTCATCACCGCGGTCCTGGCCCTGGTCGAGTTCGCCCGGCCCGACATGATGGCGATCGAGGGACTCACGGTCCTGCTGGGAGTCCTGTTCATCATCTCCCCGTGGGTCATGGGCTTCGCATCGGTCACGATGGCCATGGCGGTCACTGCCTGGATCGTCGGCGCCGTGACGCTGCTCACCGGCCTTGCTGATGTGAGCGTGACCCGACGCATCCACCAGCCGAGCGCGTCGCTGCACTGACAGCCAGCCGGCACCACACGACGGTATGCCGCTGAGCCAGCTCAGCGGCATACCGCCGTCTTGGCGTGGTGGCCTTCGCCGGCTCTCATCCGGGCGGCTACGTTGGGCGCATGGGACTGTTCTCCCGCAAGCGCAAGGATCCGGTCTCGTCCGCTTCGGCGGGCCCGGGGGCCGGCGAGACGATGCCGCTCGAGGTCTTCGAGGGGCGGCCCCTCGCGGCGGCGCTGACCGACGTGGAGCGCGACCGGATCACGGCCGGGCTGCAGCGGGTGGAGGAGCAGGGCGTCGACGTCGATGACCTCGAGTCGATCGGTGCCGGCCTCGACGCGGCCCGACGACGGAGCCTGACCAACCCCGCCGAT
>JBDTAU010000402.1:0-4239 GCA_039924465.1 Dermatophilaceae bacterium | reverse complement strand
GATGGCCTGGGTCCGCGACACGGACAGCGACTACGTCGAGGGCTCGGCCGCCCGCTGACCCTGGACGCTCACCCCGACCGTTCGCGCGTCACCGACCCTTGAGGTCGGTCGGCTGTACGGCGAGCCAGTCGACGAAACGGCGCCCCCCGAGGTCAGCTCCGGGCCCCGCGACGAGGCGCCCGGCCGCGGCAGCCGACATCAGGGCACCGATCGCCGGGAGTCGGAGAACGCGCGGCGCGGCCCGCCCGCTGTGGGCCCGGATCAACGTGGCGAGGTCCCCGACGGAGAGCACGTCTGGCCCCGCCACGTCGGTGGCCCGTTCGTATGCCGCTGGGCGTGGTCCCACCGCCAGGTCAGCCAGGCGCTCGGCGACGTGGTCGACATCGACCGGTTGGAGTGCCATCGCGCCGATGGTGGGTGTGACCGGCCCCTTCGTCAGCACTCTCACCAACACGGCTGCGAGCGAGTGGAACTGGGTGGCCCGCAGGACGGTCGCGGATCCCCGGGTGGCCGCGATCGCGTGTTCGGCGGCGAGCTTGCGTCGGTAGTAACTCATGGGGATGGCGTCGATCCCGACGATCGAGATGTGGACGAGGTGCACCTGAGCTGCGGCGGCCGCCTGGGCCAATCGACGAGTCCCGCTCACCGTGACCCGATCACCTCGGCGAGGATCGTCCGCGCAGTTGACGACCGCATCGGCGCCGTCGAGCACCTCCGAGAGCCCAGCCCCGGTCGTGAGGTCGACGCCGGAGCGCCGGCTCGCCGAGACGGCGTCGTGTCCCTGCTCGCTCAGCCCGAGCAGGACCCGCGAGCCGAGGTTTCCAGCGCCTCCCGCCACGATGATCCGCATCTCTCCACGATCGTCCGGCGATGGCCACGGCGCAAGGGGTCCACGACCGTACGTGCGTCCTGCTGACGTTCTGATGACGTCCCGCTGACCAGTTGGCTGACCACATGCTGGCCACTGCAGACGTCGGAGGTTGTGCTAGCACCTAGAATCGACGCGGCACATCGCGGTGCCTTCGATGGCTCGCGACCCGCGGGTCGTGCACCTGCTCGAAAGGGATCATCCGTGACCAAGCCCGTTGTCCTCATCGCCGAAGAACTGTCGCCCGCCACCATCGAGGCGCTGGGACCCGACTTCGAGGTCCGCAGGGTGGATGGGGCCAACCGCGACCAGCTGCTGCCCGCCCTCGCCGACGTCGATGCCATCCTCATCCGCTCTGCGACGAAGATGGACGCCGAGGCGATCGCCGCCGGCAAGCAGCTCAAGGTCATCGCGCGCGCCGGTGTCGGCCTCGACAACGTCGACGTCGCGAGCGCGACCCAGGCCGGGGTCATGGTCGTCAACGCCCCCACCTCCAACATCACCTCCGCGGCAGAGCTTGCGATCGCCCTGCTGCTCGCGACCGCTCGCAACGTCGCCCCGGCCAACCAGGCCCTCAAGGCCGGCGCATGGAAGCGCAGCCAGTACTCCGGTGTGGAGCTGCTCGACAAGACGGTCGGCGTCGTCGGCCTCGGCCGCATCGGCGCCCTCGTCGCGACGCGCCTCAAGGGCTTCGGGATGAAGGTCATCGCCTACGACCCCTATGCCTCGCCCGTCAACGCCGGCCTCGTCGGGGCCCAGCTCGTCTCGCTCGACGAGTTGCTGGCCGAGTCTGACTTCATCACGATCCACCTGCCCAAGACCCCGGAGACCCTCGGCCTGATCGGCGAGGAGGCCCTGACGAAGGTCAAGCCGAGCGTGCGGATCATCAACGCCGCCCGCGGCGGCATCGTCGACGAGGCCGCCCTGGCGCAGGCCATCGGCGAGGGCCGGGTGGCCGGCGCCGGCGTCGACGTCTTCGTCACCGAGCCGACGACCGAGTCCCCGCTCTTCCAGTACGAGTCCGTCGTGGTGACCCCGCACCTCGGCGCGTCGACCGAAGAGGCTCAGGAGAAGGCGGGCGTCTCCGTCGCGAAGTCCGTGCGCCTCGCGCTCGGCGGCGAACTCGTCCCGGACGCCGTCAACGTCTCCAGCGGGTTCATCGACGAAGCGGTCCGCCCTGGGATCTCCTTGGTGGAGAAGCTCGGTCGCGTCTTCACTGCGGTCGCCGGCGCAGTCCCGGCCCAGCTCGATGTCGAGGTGCGAGGGGAGATCACCGAGCACGACGTCAGCGTCTGGAAGCTCGTGGCGCTCAAGGGCATGTTCACCGACGTCGTCGAGGATGCGGTGACCTACGTCAACGCCCCGATCCTCGCCGAACAGCGTGGCTGCCAGGTCCGCCTCGTCACCCACCCCAATGCCGAGGACTTCCGCAACATCACGATCTTGCGTGGCACGCTGCAGGACGGCTCCGTCGTCAGCGTCTCCGGGACGCTCACGGGTCCGAAGATGGTCGAGAAGCTCATCGGCATCAACGGCTACGACCTCGAGGTCCCGTTGTCCGCCCACATGCTCGTCTTCGAGTACGAGGACCGGCCCGGCGTCATCGGCTCGGTCGGCAGGGTCCTCGGCGACTCTGGCGTCAACATCGGCGGCATGCAGGTCTCGCGGCGGGGTGACCGGGCGATCGGCGTGCTCAACGTCGACAGCAAGGTTGCCGCAGCCCTCGGCTCCGAGATCAGTGACCTCGTCGAGGCCACCTCCTTCGCCGTCATCAACCTCGACGACTGACCGGACCTGACCAGGCGTCTGATCCACCGCTGACTCCACGGCCGACAGGTCGACTCCGGGCCGGCCCCGACTCCACCGGGAGGAGGGGCCGGCCCCGTGGCGTCTGTCTCACAGCGTGGAAATCCCCTTCACAGGCGGCGATCCGGGCGTACTGTCGTAGACATGACGCGGCAGCACGTAATCCTCATTGCCAGCCGCGGCGAGTCTCGGTAGTCAGCACCTCGCCGCGGAGAACCCGCGCACCCTCCCTGCTGACTCGCTCGCCCCTTCCGGCTCGAGCACCTGAGACCGACCATCCACGAACGCATGTAAAGGACCGAACATCATGAGCGAAGACGCCAAGGCCGCCCGTCAGGCACTGCAGGAGTCCATGGACCTGCGGGACCAGGGCCACACCGAGGACTGAGCCAAGGCCTGAGGAAACGAGCGAGGAACGAGCAAGTCCTCGGAATCCGCAGTGGGCCGATTCGGCTCAGTCCTCAATCGGGACCGAGGACTGATTGGTGCTACTGAAGGCCCCCGCCCATCAGGGTGGGGGCCTTCGCCGTGCCCGACCAACAATTGAGACGTCGATCCCACATCACAAGACGCTCCCTACGCTGACCCCATGGGAGAGACACCTGGCCAGGACGCCATCTCGATCGCGGTCATCGGCGGTGACGGCATCGGACCCGAGGTCGTGGCGCAGGGCCTCAAGGTCCTCGAGGCGGCGATCGGGCAAGACGGTCCACGGCTCTCGACCACCGAGTACGACCTCGGCGCCCGCCGCTGGCACGCGACGGGGGAGACCCTGCCCGACTCCGTGCTCGCGGAGTTGCGTGGCCACGACGCCATCCTCCTTGGCGCCATCGGGGACCCCAGCGTGCCCAGTGGGGTCCTGGAGCGAGGCGTCCTGCTGCCCATTCGCTTCGCCCTCGACCACTACGTCAACCTGCGGCCGGCCACACTCTTCCCCGGGGTGGACAGTCCGCTCGACGTGGCGCGGGTCGCCCCCGACGGGATCGACTTCGTCGTCGTTCGTGAGGGCACCGAGGGCCCCTACACCGGCAACGGCGGCGCCCTACGCGTCGGCACTCCCAACGAGATCGCCACCGAGGTCAGCGTCAACACGCGCTTCGGTGTCGAGCGGGTCGTCCGCGACGCCTTCGCGAGGGCGCAGGCCCGCCCGCGCAAGCATTTGACGCTGGTGCACAAGCACAACGTCCTCACCTTCGCCGGGCACCTGTGGCGTCGCACGGTCGAGGAGGTCGGCGCGTCGTTCCCCGACGTGGAGACCGCCTACCAGCACGTGGACGCGGCAACGATCTTCATGGTGACCGACCCGGGCCGCTTCGACGTCATCGTCACCGACAACCTCTTCGGCGACATCATCACCGACATCGCGGCCGCCATCGCCGGCGGCATCGGCCTCGCGGCCTCGGGCAACATCAACCCGGCCCGCACGACCCCGAGCATGTTCGAGCCGGTGCACGGATCTGCTCCCGACATCGCCGGCCAGGGCAAGGCCGATCCGACCGCCGCCATCCTGTCGGTCGCCATGCTTCTGGAGCACCTGGGCCGGTCCGCCGACGCCGCCCGAGTCG
>JBDTAU010000401.1:0-2551 GCA_039924465.1 Dermatophilaceae bacterium | reverse complement strand
GGGTGACGTCGCCCAGGGCCCGCTGGACGTACTTCAACACGTCCCCGCGGACTCCCACGGCTCCGTTGCGGTGGGGCGGGATCACCTCGAGGGGCGCGGTCGGGTCTGCAGGGTTGCGGTAGCCGGCCGCGAGGTGTGGTTGCCACAGGGTGCCACCGTTGGCCACCGCGGCATAGACCGCAGCCATCTGCAGGGGCGTGACGGCCAGGTCGCCCTGACCGATCGAGAAGTTGATGGCGTCGCCGGCCCGGTACTGGTATCCGGTGGCACAGCTCTCCGCCGCCACCCTCGTGAGGTAGTCGGCCCGGGCCGGGTCGGTCTTCGCAACCTGTGGGTAGCCACTCTTGGCCCGGGCGCAGGTCTCGTCCTTGGTGGCGGTCCAGTACTCCTGCTTCCAGGCTCGGTCCGGGATCCTCCCGGCGACCTCGCCGGGCAGGTCGATGCCCGTCCGGGCGCCGAGCCCGAAGTCCCGGGCCATCTCCACGAAGGGGTCCGGTGCCGCGGTCCCAGCCGCCACCCCGCCCTGGTCGAGCCAGGCGGCGTAGGCCAGTCGGTAGAAGACCGTGTCACACGAGATGACGAGAGTGCGATGCAGGTCGATCATGCCGTAGCCGCGCGACTCGTAGTTGTTGAAGATTTGGCCCCCGACCTGGAAGTCGGGGCTGCAGTCGTACTTCCCGGTGAGCGACGCACCAGCGTTGATGGCAGCCGGGACCGAGATCACCTTGAAGGTCGACGCCGGAGCGTACGTGTCGGCGGTCAGTCGCGACCGGAGTGGGGTGCCAGCGGCTGGATCCTGGAGGCGGGCGAGGTCCGTGCCCGAGATCCCACCGACGAAGACGTTGGGGTCGTACGAGGGATAGCTCGCGGCTGCGACGACCGCACCGGTGGTGACGTCGAGGACCACTGCTGCGGCGGTGTCGGCCTTCTGCTGGTCGGCTCTGGCCGTCGCCACCGTGCTGGCCAGGACCGACTCGACGGTGGCCTGCAAACGGGAGTCGAGATGGGTCACCACGTCTCGGCCCGGGACGGGTGGCTCGCTCGACAGGGTGCCGGTCACGGCGCCTCGCGGGTCGACCGAGACGATCGTCTGCCCGTTGGTGCCCCGCAGCACCGCGTCGTACTGCGCCTCGAGGCCGGACCGGCCAACGACGTCCTCGGCGTCGAGACGGCCGCTGCTGCCAACCACCTCGCCGGCATTCGCCTGCCCGATGTAGCCGAGCAGGTGCGACGCCCGGGCACCGGACGGGAGCGGATAGCGTCGCGCGGGCGTTGCGGCGACACCGACCCCTGGGTACTTCTCCGGTTGCTCCACGAGCGTCAGCGCGCGGCGCGGGTCGACCTCGGTGGCGATCGGGATCGGGACGTAGGGCGAGCCGTTGAAGCAGGCGGGTGACGGGGGCGCACCGGCTGTGCCGCAGAGCGTGGTCTTGCCCCACAACTGCTCGAACGGCAGCCCGAGGGCGCCCGCGACACCCTCGATCAGGGCCCGGCCGCCGTCGGGGGCGTCCAGCAGCACGGAGCGCTCCACGGTGACCGTCGTCGTGACATCGTTCGCGGCAAGCGGCGCCCCGGCGCGGTCGAGGATCCGGCCCCGCAATGAGTGGTCGATGACCGTGCGGCTGTTCACGGCGCGGGCCTCGGCGCGTTGCTGCGGCCCCTGCACGAGCTGGACCTGACCGAGGCGTCCGGCGAGCAACGCAAAGAGGGAGATCAACAGGGCCAGGACGACCAAAGAGGGTCCCCCGCGTCGACCCCTCGGGTGGCCCTGCGGGCGTCGGGCGTCGCGCGACCTCCGGACGGCGGCCATCTCAGCCGAGCCGACGGCGCACCAGCGCCCGGTCGATGGAGAGGAACAGCGGTAGCAGCACGAGACCGACGGCCAGAGTCGAGCTCAGTCGTCCCAGCCCATCCGCCGGCGTCGGGGCACCCTCGGCGATGACGACGGCGGCGGCCCGGCCCACGAGGACGACGAGGCAGGCCGCGAGCAGCGCGACCAGAGGGCGCAGCGCAGACCGCGATGACCGGCTGCGGAAAGTCCCCGCCACCGCCCCCGCCGCGAGGAGGACGAGCGGGGTGAGGCCCATCGGGCTACCGACCGGAGGGACGAGTTCGACGACCCATCCTGCGGCGATCCCGACCAACGCCCCCTGCAGGGGGCCGCGCAGGACCGCGGTCGCGACCACGGCGATCAGCACGAGGTCGGGCAACCACTGGAGCGGGACGCCGAGGCGGGGCAGCAGGGTCACGGTGACGAGCGCGGCGACCAGGACGTAGGCCGCCCTCAGCAGTCCCAGCATCGTCGGCCTGAGTGTCGGCCTGAGTGTCGGCCTCAGTGTCGGCCTCAGTGTCGGCCTGAGTTGCGGTCTGAGCTGCGGCCTCATCGTCGGTCTCATGGCCGGCCCCCCGGGGCGGCGGGACGCGGGCTGGCTCGCGGCGTCGGGACGAGCACGGCGACGACATCCAGGGCATCTGGATCGATCCCGGGACGCACCGTCGCCGTGCTCGTCACCTGTCCCCGATCCGGATCGAGTGCGGTCACGAACCCGAC
>JBDTAU010000400.1:0-3667 GCA_039924465.1 Dermatophilaceae bacterium | reverse complement strand
GGCCCCGATCGATGCCTGCGCCAGGATGAGCAGCAGCGTGGCCCCGATCGGCAGGGAGTCGAGCAAGCCCAGTTCCCCGTGCCGCACGACGGCCAGAGCCCACCCGACACCGAGACCGAGCAGGTGCGCAACACCGGCCCAGACCGCGACGCCCAGAGCCAGCACGGCGTGGGCCACAACCTCACGGCCAGCACTGGCTCGTTGCAGCATCCCCGCGCAGACCCGACGCCGTTGAACGGCCTCGGCCGCCGCGACGCCCGCGACCGCGGGCCCCAGCAACACCAGGACCCCGTTGATCCACGAGGTGGTCCAAGCCCACTCGAAAGCCCAGATCTGACCGCGGCTGAGCAACGCCAACACTTCCAGCCCCAGGAAAAGCGGCAACGCGGCCAAACCCCAACTGCGCCGCACCGCGATCCGAACCAAACCGATCACGAGGAGACCAGGCCCAGATACGCCGCCTCGAGTGGGCTCCCGCCACCGGGTACCGCCCAGCGCTGCTCGATCTCGGACAGGGGCAGGTCACACACCACCTGCCCCCCGTCGAGCATCGTCACATGGTGCGCCACCTCCTCGACATCCTCAACCAGATGCGTGGCAACGACCACCGTGCAGGAGTCCGCCAACCCGGACAGCAGGGTCCGCAACTGGACCCGCTGGCGCGGGTCGAGTCCCGCGCTCGGCTCATCCAGCACCAGCAACTCCGGATCTGACAGCAGCGCCTGGGCGATCATCGCCCGCCGGTGCAACCCGCCCGAGAGGCTGTCCAACCGCGCCTCGGCCACCCCAGCCAAGTCAACTGCCGCCACGGACTGGGCGATGCGCTGCGCCCAGCGGCGCCGAGGCACTCCCTGCAACCAGCACAAGTAGGTCAAGAAGTCGGTGACGGTGAAACGTCCCGGCCAGTCCGCGTGCTGCGGGACGTAACCCACCACGCGGGCACCCACCGTGAGGGAACCACCAGCGGGCTTGAGGTCACCGATGATGAGGCGCAGCAGCGTGGACTTGCCGGCACCGTTCGGGCCCATCAGCGCCACCAGCCCAACAGGCCACTCGAACTCGACGCCGCCCAGAGCAGCCACCCCACCACGCCCATACCGGAAGCTGAGATCACTGGCCCGCACCAGGACCGAACGCGACATCAGTACCTGGCACGCAGCGAGGTCGCACACGCATCGCAGCACCACGAAAATCCAGCGCCCGCAGTCAAGTTGACGCGGTGCTGTCCCCAGCGTCCAGGCCACCCACCCGAGCACCACACCGTGGTTCCGGTCAGGTCGGACCCGTCCACCCGCCGTGAAAAGAGACCCAGATAGTCGCACATGGCCAGTCCCTTCCTCGACCCTGAGACCCAGGCGTCACAGTTCAGGCAACGTAGCGCAGCAAGATGCGCTCGGGCGGCCCGAAACGCAGTGACCGCAAGGCTCTGCACCCCTCCCGTGGCGCGCATATTGAGTGGCAGCCCATTGACGGCTTCTCATCTCACCAAGAACGGGCAAGCTTGGAACGGGACTGCCGCACCGATGGTGACATTCACACCTGTCGTCCCGGAGAGGTACCCCCAGAAGGATCTGCACCAAGCTCGCACCGAACTCAGGAGCCTCGAGAAACGAGGCGCTACCCAGGGAAACTCGATTAACGACCACGACCACGACGCCGCCCTCAGACGCGCTACGTCCGACTCACTTACATCCCGCGATCCGCTCGGCCGGCCGACCTCGAGAAGGTGCGTCACTTCGGCTCCGCCTGTCGACGTAGTGGTTTCACCGGATTTGTAGTCTTGCGTATGTGTATTTCGGGGACCGTTGATCCATCGACGCCATGATTGAGCCATGCAAGGGCTTCCTCGCGCACCCATCCAAGAACCCACGGTCACCCTTCGATCGATGACGCTCGAAGATGCCGACGTCATTGCGGCGTGGGCCACAGACGAGGAGTTCTGTCGCGCCGCCGAATGGACCCTCGGTCTTTCCTTCCAGGAGCACCGGCAGTTCCAGGCAGGTCTGATCTGCTCGCCCCCGTCAGACCTGGTCCGGCTGGGGGCCGTCCATGAAGGCCGCCTCGTCGGATACGTCGCCCTACAAGGTACCGAGCCGCAACGTCGTGAGCTCGGCTTCCTCATCGGGCCCCGCACGGTTTGGGGCCGCGGTCTGGGAGTGGCCACGACCCGGGCCGGACTGCGCCACGGCTTCGAGGAGCTGCACCTTGATGAGATCTGGGCCGAAGCTCTGGACGCGAACCGCGCCTCGGTCCGCATCCTGCAGCGCCTCGGCCTGCGTGAGACGGGACCCGGCGACCCCGGCACCTACCTCGACCAGCCGACTCGCTACCGTCAGTTCGCCACCACGACCAAGACCAGATGATCCACTGCGTTCGGCGGGGCCGAGGTGGTGCGAATCGGCCCCGGGTCGGTAACCTCAATCAGCGGCCGTCCAGCCGGTAAGGCGATTCACGGGTCGTCCCGCAAGGGTTCGAGAAGGGCTGGAAGTAGACCCCGGAGTCGCGCCGCCACACCACGAGCAGAGTGTCCTGTCATTGCCGCGGGTCGCTCGTTCGCCCAACCTCGAGAAGGTGCGTCCTTCCGCCGCGAGTGGTGCGAGTTCGATTGTGCCGATGCGAGTGCGTCCCGCGGTGCGGGCTCCAGGTGCGCCATAGGCTTCGAACGTGAGCGAGCATCCGTGGAGTCAGTACAGCAAGGATCCGCTACCGAAAGACCTCGCCTACCCCGTCGGCCGAGATGTCGTCCAGCAGCACCTTGCAACGGCAGGGGCAGCTGTGTTCTCTCTGTCGTTCGGCCGACCAGACCGATTCAGCTCAGAGACAGTCCTCGACATTCACTGGAGCGGGGACGTCGCAAGGCAGATCGCGGACGTCATCCCGACAGGGGGCTTCTTGCTCATGACCATGTTGGCCGTCCCCGCCGGGGAGAAGCACGCTATCGGTCAGGCACTCCGGGGCCGGTGGCTTGCAGAGGCTTCGGAGTGGATGGCCGCCATCACAAACCAAGGTGACGCTTGGCGCGCCACGGAACACCGGTGGCTGCTGAGCCGCACCTCCGGCGAACTCCGTCTCAGCATCGAATGACCATTCGCTCGTCGCCTTGAGACGCTTACCGGATGCCGCGATGAGGGATGCTCCGCCCCGAAGGTGAGGCGGGCTACGGCAGGCGTTCGGGCACCGTCGGGAGGGCGCCCAGTAACACGATCATCAAGGTCGCCAGTGGGCCGACCAAGACAGAGATCAAGAACCAGGCGCCGCCGCTCCGTCCCTTTCCCTGGGCCAGGCCGGCATTGACCAAGCACAATGTTCCCCAACCGACGGCGTAATCCTGTGAGCCCATACCGTCAGTGTAGGAACGCCTCGGCGCGGCCAGTCCGCGCGCGTACCCGTTCTTCCGGATTGCCGCGATCTGCTCGTTCAAGCGATGGTTGGCCAGGTGCGTCTATCCGCCGCGAAAGACGCGGGCTGACTCAGGGTCCGCTCCACCCCTTGGCCGCCCATTCCACTGGTAGTGCGTGGGCCGAGCTACTTTGCGCAGCCGGTTTCAGACGGCCCTTCCGGGCAAGGTTCCACGCTCAGGGTTGTGCAGTCTTGGCCCGCATCTCGACAGCCGTTGTCGAGATGGCTCCTACTTTTTGTCGAGATGCACTCAAAACTGCAATCTGAG
>JBDTAU010000399.1:0-7556 GCA_039924465.1 Dermatophilaceae bacterium | reverse complement strand
CGGCTACGTGACCCACCGGGTCTTCTTCGCGGACGAGGCCACTGCGGTCGCCGCCGGCTACCGGCCGTGCGCTGTCTGCCTGCCCGGGAGCTATCGGACGTGGCGAGCAAGTCGCCCCTGAGGGCGGTGAAGCGTCCGCGCTGGCACAGTCCGTCGAGGCCGTGAGCCCGGAGCCCGTCAATGCAAGAGGGCCATGCGGGATCCCTCATGGGATTCAACACATGGCCCGTGACCTGCGAGTGTGGTGGAGCTGAGGGGACTCGAACCCCTGACCCCCTGCATGCCATGCAGGTGCGCTACCAGCTGCGCCACAGCCCCGTGCGGTTTCCCGCCGGTGTCCCTCATCGAGGTGACTGCGCGAGTTTAGCCAATGATCGGCCCGAGTCCCAAATCGAGAGCCGACACGGCTTCTCACCGGATCGGGGGTCCGAGATTCCAGCCGGCGATCCGCCACCGCGCGGGCACGGATCCGCCCTTGCTCGTCTCGACCAGCTCGATCCAGTGGCAGTTGTCCAGACTGCGCAGGATGCGGTCGGCGATGGCTTGGTCCAGACCCACGAGGTCAGCAGCCGCCGACCGAGCCGACACGCCATGGGCCACGACCACGGCCACCTCCCCGGGGCCGAGTTCGCGGACGATGTCGCGCACCGCGGCACCGGCGCGATCCGCCACCTCCGCCCGGGTCTCCCCGGTCACCCCCTTGGGCACGTCCTCACCACGATCGAGCGCGGCAATCAGCTCGGGGTAGCCGGCGGTGACCTCGTCGGCGCTCAGTCCCTGCCACTGCCCGACATCCACTTCGCGCAGCCTGGCATCGAGGCGCAGCTCGAGACCGGTGAGCATCGCAACAGCATCCGCCGTGGCCGCCGCCCGCTTGAGATCGCTCGAGATGAGCAGGGCGGGCTGATAGGCGGCCACGAAGGGCGCCGCCGACGTCACCTGGGCGCGGCCCACCTCGGACAACTCGGTGTCAGCGTGGCCTTGCCACACCCGGGCTGCATTGTCGACCGTCTCGGCATGGCGCATGATGACCAGGCGCCGTGGTCGGGGCTGTGGCCGTGATTGTGGTCGGGGTCCGGAGACCGTCACGCCCCGGGGTCCTCGGCCACCTGCGCGGCGGCGTCGTCCCGCTCCTCGTCCCGCTCCTCGTCCCGCTCGTGGCCGGCCGGCTCGTGCAGACTCGAGGGCCGCGCGGGCGCCTCGATCGCGGACAGGTCCACCTCCGGGCAGTCCTTCCAGAGCCGCTCGAGCGCGTAGTACTCGCGCTCGTCCTCGTGCTGGACGTGCACGATGATGTCGCCGAAGTCGATGAGCACCCAGCGTCCCTCACGCTGGCCCTCGCGGCGGATCGGCTTGCAGCCGAGCTCGCGGAGTCGGTCCTCCACCTCGTCGACGATGGCGGCCACCTGGCGCTCGGTCGCCGCGGAGGCGAGCACGAAGACGTCGGTGAGCGGCATCTGCTCGCTGACGTCGATGGCCATCACCCGCTCGGCGATCTTGGATTCGGCGGCCAGGGCGGCCGCCTTCGCGAGTCGAAGTGAGGTGTCGGTGGCAGTCACAGATCTCCTGAGGTAGAGGTGTAGAGGCTGTATTTGTTGATGTACTGGACCACACCGTCCGGCACGAGGTACCAGACCGGTTGGCCGGCGACGACCCGGGCGCGGCAGCCCGTGGAGCTGATCGCCATGGCCGGGACTTCCTGCAGGGTCACGCGGTCCACGGGCAACCCCTTGTCGGACAGCACGTGTCCGGGTCTGGTCACTCCGATGAAATGAGCCAGGTCCCACATCCTGTGCGCGTCTTTCCACGACAGGATCTCGGCGAGCGCGTCGGCGCCGGTGATGAAGTAGAGCTCATCGTCGGGACGCTCGGCCTGCAGGTCACGCAGGGTGTCGATCGTGTAGGTCGGGCCGTCCCGCTCGATGTCCACCCGGCTCACGGTGAAGCGGGGGTTGCTCGCCGTGGCGATGACGGTCATGAGGTAGCGGTGCTCGGCTGGGGAAACAGAGCGGCTCGCCTTCTGCCACGGCTCCCCGGTCGGGACGAAGACGACCTCATCGAGGTCAAAGCGGGACTGCACTTCGCTGGCGGCCACCAAGTGGCCGTGGTGGATGGGATCGAACGTCCCACCCATGACGCCGAGGCGCATGCTCAGTGCTTGGCCTCGCCGGACTCGATCTCCGGGTGCTGAGTCGGCAGGCCATGGCGCGGCGCCTGCAACTTGTAGGCGGTGTTGCGGAAGCTCCACGTGATCGCGAGCGCGACGAGGAACAGGGCGAACGAGATGAAGAAGTAGGCGATGATCGGCATCGGAAGCTCATGCGCGGCTTCCTCGGCCGTGAGGGCGATGCTCAGTACTCGATCAGACATGGCGTCAGCCTAGCGCCCACTCGCCGTCCTCGGTACGCGGCGCCCCGACGTGGACACCTCAGACGTGATGGACGTCGTGTCTGACGTCAGTGTCGCAGCCCCGGCGGGAGTGACCACAGTCGTCTCGTTCGATGCCCGGGTCAGCCGACGAGCGACTCGTCGGTCTGCTCCGTGATGGGCAGCCCGTGCTCCTGGCTCTTGCCCATGACGGTGGTCAGTAGACCCTCGATCGTCGTCAGTGAGGAGAAGTTGCCCGCGGACACCTTGCCCTTGAGCCCACCCAGCGCGTCGCTGAGCTCGGTCAGGGGCGCGAGCAGGATCCCGCACAGGGTCGGGTCGTGCTTGACGTTGTCGACGGCGTCCGACACCTGTTTGGCCACGAAGGCCGAGGCCACCCCCGCCTTGACCAGAGCCGTGGTGCGTCCAGCGCTGCCCGAGGCGAAGGTGCCGGCCTGGTAGGGCTTCCACAGCCAGCGGTGGAACACCCCGGCGGCGAGTCCCACATTGAGCGCGAAGCGGGCCTTGGGGAAGGCCTCGGTGGTGCTGGTCGGGCAGTTGGCGTCCGTCGCGACCACCGATGTCGCACCACCGGACGCCCGACTCGCAGCCGCCTCGCTGGTCGGTCCGCACCCGCTCAGGAGAAGGCCCGCGACCAGCAGCGGCAGCAGGACAAGACGAGTGAGACGGGCCAGGCGCATGAGCACGACTATCTCCGATTGCCACGACGACAGCAACTCTCGGACGGACCGCCTGCTCCCGGCCGGCCGTCACGGTACCGGCGCGTAGGCCCTACCGAAACCGACGCGTAGCCCTTCACGCAGGCGGCGCGCAGCCGGGCGCGTCCCTCGACCGTAGGCTGGTGTTCATGGTCCCCGAGTTGTCCGTCGTCATCCCGATGTTCGACGAGGAAGACGTGCTCCCCCTGCTGATGGAGCGGTTGCGTCCCCTGCTCGACGGGATGGGCGTGGTCTACGAGGTGATCGCCGTGGATGACGGCAGCACCGACCTCACGGCGGCGCTGCTGCACCGCTACCACCGGGAGTGGGGGTCACTTCGGGTGGTTCGGCTCCGGGCCAACGCCGGTCACCAGGCCGCGATCTCGGCCGGACTCGCCAGCGCGCGTGGCGACTTCGTCGTGACCCTGGACGCAGACCTGCAGGACCCGCCCGAGGTGATCCCGCAGATGCTGGCAGCAGCGAGGGCGCAGGGCGTCGATGTCGTGTACGGAGTCCGCAGCGACCGCTCGACCGACTCGTGGTTCAAACGGGTCTCGGCGCGATCCTTCTACAAACTCATCAAGGTCATGTCCGGCACCGCGGCCCCCGCCGATGCCGGCGACTACCGACTCATGTCGCGCGCCACCGTCGATGCGATCAACAGCCTGCCCGAGCACAACCGCGTGCTCCGCTTCATCGTGCCTGCTCTCGGGTTCCCGTCCGACACCGTGGAGTACAAGCGTGCGGAGCGAGCCGCTGGCGCCTCGAAGTACCCGTTCCTCAAGATGCTCAAGCTGTCGATCGATTCCCTGACCGGCTTCTCGACCGCACCGCTCAAACTTGCGACGTGGGCCGGTTTCGGCGGCGCCCTGGTCGCCGTGGCCCTGGTGGCCTACACGTTCATCGCGCGCGCGGGTGGCCACACGGTGGCCGGCTGGACCTCGACCGTCGCGATCGTCGCGGGCTTCGGCGCCATCCAGCTCGTGTGTGTCGGGATCCTCGGCGAGTACATCGGGCGGATGTATGCGCACCTGCAGAGCCGACCGACCTACTTCATCGCCTACGACTCGCTGCACCGCACCCGGCTCGACCACGAGCCGACGGACGCGGAGATCGCCCCCATCGCCCCGGCCGAGGGCAGCACCAGCCCGCACCCCTCCTCCGAGCTCGAGCGTCAGTCCCGGGCCTGAGCCACGACGAACAGGCTGACGCCCGGCCACTGGTGGACCGGGAGGTAGCGCTCTGCGGTGATGATGCTGCGCAGGCCGAGATTGACCACCGGGTTGAGCCGCTCGAGGTCGGATCCTGAGCGCAGCCGGCGTCGGACCGCCACCACGGGGCGAAGCAGGACGTTCCAGGACCTGACGTCGGTGACCTCGAAGCCGCCGCGCTCCAACAACCCGACCAGGGTGGCCCGGGTGTAGCGCCGGACGTGGTCGACCGCCTCGTCGTGCGAGGACCAGAGCCGCGGATCTGCTGGAACGGCAACGAGATACGTGCCGCGGGGCTTGAGGACGCGACGCACCTCACGCACCGCGGCGTCGTGGTCGATGATGTGCTCGAGCAGGTCGAACGCCATCACCAGGTCGACGCTGTCATCGGCGAGCGGCAGCAGCGTGGCGTCCGACCGGAGGGTCGCGAGGCCACGGGCGTGAGCCACCTCGGCGCCCTCGGCGCCGTACTCCAGGGCCACGGCATCCCAGCCGTGGTCGCGCAGCACCCGCGTGTTCCCACCGCCCGCGGCCCCGACATCGAGTGCCCGACCAGGAGCGAGCCCGGCGATCGCGGTCGCCAGCAGGTGTCGGCGCTCGCGATACCACCAGTGCGCGTCCTCGAGCTGCGCGAGCTTGCGGACCTCAGTGCCTTCCATGGTTCGCATCATGCCAGCACGCAGCGGCCCCGATCTGGCCGCGGGTCCGATCAGCGGATGTGGCCGTCACCCTCGACGATCCACTTGGTCGTGGTCAGTTCGGGCAGTGCCATCGGCCCACGCGCGTGCAGCTTCTGGGTCGAGATGCCGATCTCGGCCCCGAACCCGAACTCGCCGCCGTCGGTGAATCGGGTGCTGGCGTTGATCATCACCGCCGCGGCATCGACCTCGGCCGCGAACCTCCGGGCCGCGCCCCGGTCCTCCGTCACGATCGCCTCCGTGTGACCCGAGCCGTAGCGACGGATCCGCTCGAGCGCCTCGTCGAGGTCGTCGACGACCGCAACGCTCATCTCGAGGGCCAGCCACTCCGTCGCGAAGTCTGCCTCGGTCGCGATCTCGTATGCCGCCGTGTCGGCTGCAACGTAGTCACTGACCCCGCGTGCCACGTGCAGCTTCACCCCGGCCGCGTCGAGGTCCCCGAGCATCAAGGGCAGAAACGCTGCCGCGACGTCGCGATGCACGAGCAGGGACTCGGCGGAGTTGCAGACACTGGGCCGGTGGGTCTTGGAGTTGTGGGCGATCGCGAGGGCCTTGTCCAGATCGGCGGCCTTGTCGACGTAGACGTGGCAGACGCCGACACCGGTCTCGATGACGGGCACCGTGGACTCGCGCACGACGGTCTGGATCAGACTCGCTCCCCCGCGGGGGATGACGAGGTCGACCCGTCCCCGGGCCGTCATGAGCGCCCGTGCGGCATCGTGGCCGCCCTCCTCGAGCAGCACCATCGCATCGACCGGCAGGCCCTGCTGCGCGAGGGATTCGCGCATCGCCTCGATGAACGCGTGGTTGCTGCTCGCGGCAGCGGAGCCACCCCGCAGCAGGACCGCGTTCCCGGACTTGAGGGCCAGTCCGGCCGCGTCGACCGTGACGTTGGGCCGGGCCTCGTAGATCATTCCGATGACCCCCATCGGCACCCTGACCTGTCGGATCTGCAGGCCGTTGGCGAGGGTGGACCCGCGGATGATCTCCCCCACCGGGTCCGGCAGCCCCGCCACGTCTCGCAGGGCCTGCGCCACTGCGGCGACCCGCGGCTCATCGAGGCGGAGCCGGTCCTGCAGCCCCTCCGGCATCCCCGCGACACGGCCCCGCTCGAGGTCCTCGGCGTTGCCCGCGAGGATGGCCGGGGTCGCTGCATCGACGGCGTCGGCCAGGCACAACAGCGCGGCGTCCTTCTCTGCTCGGGACATCAGGGCCAGGTGCCTGGAGGCGACCCGAGCCCGGTCCGCGAGCTCGTTGACGTAGGTGACGACGGTGGGATCGACTGCTTCGGCCATGCCCCAAGGCTAGGCCGGGCCGGACCTGCAGGCGGGAGCAGTCTCGCCCCTCGGTTCTGGATCAGGTCGTGGGCACCCCCGACGGCAGCCGAGGTCGCCTCACTACAGTTGGCGCGTGTCCCACCGGTCCGCGATCAGTCAAGCCAAGCGTCTCGTCGTCAAGGTCGGGTCCAGTTCCCTGACGGGGCCGGACGGTGGCCTCGACCGGGCCCGCCTCATCGCCCTGACCAACGCGCTGGCCCACCACCGCGAGCGGGGCACCCAGATCGTCCTGGTCAGTTCAGGTGCCATCGCGGCCGGCCTGCACCCGCTCGGGCTCGCCGCGCGTCCCCGTGACCTGGCGACCCAACAGGCCGCGGCGAGCGTCGGGCAGGGCGCCCTGCTGGCGGCCTACGCCCACGCCTTTGCCGTGCATGAGGTCACCGTCGGCCAGGTGCTGTTGACCGCGGACGACGTGACCCGTCGATCCCACTACGCCAATGCCCGGCGCACCCTCGAGCGGCTGCTCGATCTCGGGGTGCTGCCCATCGTCAACGAGAATGACACGGTGGCCACGAGCGAGATCCGCTTCGGCGACAACGACCGGCTGGCGGCGCTGGTCGCGCACCTCATCGACGCGGACGCGCTGCTGCTGCTCACCGATGTCGACGCGCTGTACGACGGACCCCCGAGCCGTCCGGGGGCCACCCGGATCCCCGTCGTCGCCGGCCCCCAGGACCTGGCCGGCGTGGTGATCCGCGGCAGCGCGTCCAAGGTCGGCACCGGCGGCATGACGACCAAGATCGAAGCTGCGCACATCGCCACCTCGGCGGGGGTGGTGACCGCGTTGACGTCAGCCGACCGCGTCACCGAGGTGTTGACCGGGCGGGATGTCGGGACCGTGTTCCTGGCAAACGGGGTCCGGGGTCGCTCCCAACGCCTCTGGCTGCAACACGCGACCACCGCCCGTGGGCGGCTCATCGTTGACCAGGGTGCCGTGACTGCTCTGGTCCAGCGCAAGACGTCCTTGCTGCCTGCGGGGATCACAGCGATCGAGGGAACCTTCCACGACGGCGACCCGGTGGACGTCGTGGGCCCCGATGGCACACCGATCGCCCGTGGCCTGGTCAACTACGCCTCTGCCGAGTTGCCGGCACTGCTGGGACGCTCCACCCGCGACCTCGCCCGGGAACTCGGACCGGCCTACGAGCGCGAGGTCATCCACCGCGATCACCTCGTCATCCTCTGACGCTTCGCTGCCCTTCACGTGAGACGGGTCGAGGGGGC
>JBDTAU010000398.1:0-3798 GCA_039924465.1 Dermatophilaceae bacterium | reverse complement strand
CCGACTGGCTTCGTCAACGCAGCGCGCGACGAAAGATCCACTGACGCATCGCGAGGATCGCGAGGACCTGCCCCTGCTGGACGACGAATCGCTCCTGCCCCGTGATCTGGAAGGTCCACCGCCGATTGATGGCGGTGTTGACGATCGTTGAGATCACGAGCGATACGCCGTTGGCGACCCGGGTGGCGACCCCTGACCTCGCCAGCGCGGCGAAGGAGACCAGGTTCAGCACGGTGGCCAGTGCGCCCGCCCCTGCGAAGCGGAGGATCTGTTGCGGCAGCGGGCCGCGCTGGGACCTCGACGTCATGACCGGGGCCGACTCATGGCAGGGGGGCGGGTCAGGGGATCGTGTCCAGCCGGGCCCTGCGCCCCGCCAGCCGAGTCGGTCAGGCCATCGGGAGCAGGATGGAAAAGGTCGTGTCCCCGGGGCGGCTGGCCATCTCGATCTGCCCGCCGTGGGCTCGGATCACTGCCGCCACGATCGACAGACCCAGACCGGTGCTCCCGCCAGCCCGAACCCGGGCATCGTCACCACGAGCGAAGCGCTCAAAGACGTTGGGCTGCAAGGCCGCCGGGATGCCCGGGCCGTCATCGTGGACCGCGACCCGCACCAACTTTCCGACCGGGTGCACCGAGGTGGTGACCCGAGTCCCAGCAGGGGTGTGCGTGCGTGCATTGGCGAGCAGGTTGGCCACGACCTGGTGCAGCCGCGCCCCGTCACCGCGCACCTCGACCGGGTCAGGTGGCAAGTCGAGGTCCCAGGCGTGGTCGGGCGCAGCAGCGTGGGCATCACTGACCGCGTTGATGACGAGCATCGACATGTCGACCTGCCCATCCTCGAGCGGACGCCCGGCATCGAGCCTGGCGAGCAGGAGCAGGTCCTCGACGAGCGACGACATCCGGGCGGCCTCGGACTCGATCCGACTCATCGCATGGGTCACCGATCCCGGGACCTGCGCCGGCTCGCGCCGGGACAGTTCCGCATAACCCCGGATGGAGGCGAGGGGGGTGCGCAACTCATGGGAGGCATCCGCGACGAACTGACGCACTCGTTGCTCGCTCTGATGCCGAACGTTGAGCGCCGAATCGACGTGGTCGAGCATCTCGTTGAACGCGGCCCCGACCTGCCCGACCTCGGTTCTTCGGTCGGTGTCCTCCAGCGGAACGCGCTCGGCGAGCGCCACCTGCCCCGAGTCGAGGGGCAACCGCGACACCCGGGTCGCGGTCCCGGCAACGCGGCGTAGCGGCTCGAGGTTGCGGCGCACGATCCAGGTGCCGAGCAGTCCGACGAGGATGACCCCGGCCGCGATGGTGGAGATCGCGATGAACACCATCTGTCGCACCGTCCGCTCGGAGGGCGCGGTCGGGAGACCGACCACGAGGGTGCCCGGGATCAGCAGACCTTGGGCCCGGATGGTGGTCTGCTCCGCCACTACGCGATAGGGGCCGAGCTCGCCCCCGAGATCAATGTTCTGCGGGCGCGGACCCAAGCCGGCAGCCTCGATCCTTCCCAGCTGCTCGTTCGTGAGGGCGGGCCTCCCACCATCGGTCGAGGTCGCGGCCCCAGCGTCCTGGGTCGACAGCGAGTAGGGGAAGAAGGCAATCAATCCCTCGTTGCCAGGGCCGCGTGGACCGCTGGGGGTGACCGCGTCGTCACCCGCGAGGTCGAGCGGCGCGTGGCTGCTGAAGATCCGTTGCGTCGCAGCCGCCAACTGGTCATCCACCTGGGTCGTCAGCTGGTGGTTGAGGGCGAGCACCGTGACGACACCGGTGGCGAGGCTGAGGACACTGAAGAGGACCAGCATCGAGGCCACCAACTTGGCCCGGAGTGTCCAGCTCGAGATGGGCCGGGTCCGCAACCGGGCCTTGTCCAAGGACGACCGGGACCGGGCAGCAATCGATCGCGCTCGCTCAGACAGCGGGCTTGAGGACATACCCGGCGCCTCGCATCGTGTGGATCATGGGCTCGTGCCCGGCGTCGATCTTCTTGCGGAGGTAACTGATGTAGAGCTCGACGACATTGGCCTGCCCACCGAAGTCGTAGTTCCAGACCCGGTCGAGGATCTGGGCCTTGGACAGCACTCGCTTGGGGTTGCGCATGAGGTAGCGCAGCAGCTCGAACTCTGTTGCGGTCAGGTGGATCTCAACACCGCCGCGGGTCACCTCGTGACTGTCCTCATCGAGCGTGAGGTCGCCGACGGTGAGCATCGAGTCACTCGCGGAGATCGCGACCGTCGTGCGTCGCATCAGTGCCCGGACCCGCGCCACCACCTCTTCGAGTGAGAACGGCTTGGTGACGTAGTCGTCGCCGCCGGCGGTCAGACCAGCCACCCGATCCTCGACCGCGTCCCTCGCGGTGAGGAACAGGACGGGCACGTTGGGGTTGGTCGCTCGCATCCGCCGCAACACCTCGAGCCCCCCGAAGTCGGGCAGCATCATGTCCAGGACGACCGCATCGGGGTCGAAGTCGCGAGCCACCCGCACCGCATCCATGCCGGTGCCGGCCGAGCGGACCTCCCAGCCCTCGTAGCGCAGCGCCATGCCGAGCAGCTCGGCCAAGTTGGCTTCGTCATCAACGACCAGGACCCGTACTGGCGTCCCGTCGAGCCGCTGGAGTCGGGTGATCGGTGTCGCAACCTTGTCCTTCATGTCGCTAGTCAACCCCCTGGCCCTGTGTCCGCGCCACACGTCCGCTGTGCGGATCCTGTGTGATTTCCCGTAGGTCGCAGCCCGCAGTTGCGGCCCCACCCGCGCTACTGAGGCAAGCCTGACCTTTGGTGACAGGCCCACCTGTGGGTGACACGATCGAGAGGCACCCCTCCCGACCGGAGCAACGATGGCTGACACCCAACCCATGACCTACTCGAACACTCGCGACGAGCCGCACGACCAGTCGATGACCTCGCGCCTCAACTGGCTTCGCGCCGCCGTGCTCGGCGCCAACGACGGCATCGTCTCCACCGCGGGAGTCGTCGTCGGCGTGGCTGGGGCGACGAGCGACAAGGGCGCCATCATGCTGGCTGGCGTCGCGGCCCTGGCCGCGGGTGCCCTGTCCATGGCTGCCGGTGAATATGTGTCGGTGAGCACCCAGCGCGACTCCGAGCGTGCTCTGCTGCACCTCGAGCGTCGCGAGTTGGAGGAGGACCCTGCCGGCGAATTGGAGGAGCTGACCCAGCTCTACGAAGCCAAGGGCATCGGTCGCGAACTCGCCGAACAGGTGGCCGCGGAGCTGACCGAGCACGACGCGCTGGGAGCCCATGCCGAGGCAGAGCTCGGGATCGACCCCAACGAGTTGACCAACCCGTGGCACGCCGCGTGGGCGTCCATGGCGGCCTTCACCATCGGCGCGCTCCTGCCGCTGCTCACCATCACGTTCAGCCCACCCGCCCTCCGGACGGTCATCACCGTCGTGGCCGTCACCCTGGCCCTGGTCCTCACCGGTTGGGTGAGCGCTCGAATCGGCCGAAGCGCTCCCGTGCGCGCCGTCGCGCGTAACGTGGCCGGGGGCCTGCTCGCCATGGGCGTCACCTACCTGATCGGCTCCCTCATCGGGCCGCACATCGGTTGATCGGAATTCGTACGTCACTGGTCAGCCACCACGGCTCCAAGACCTGTAGAGTTTGACTCGTCCGGCGCCGTTCGTGGCTTGTGCCGCAGGAGCCGACACCTCGCACGAGACGGTGCCAGATCGTTGACCGCCCGTGCGAGGCGTCCCGTCTCCACGCTGTCGGGACGCTGGCCACGTGGGGACGTGGCCTTGATCCACGTCGACTCCGGTCGACACGAATCGGTGCACTC
>JBDTAU010000397.1:0-6538 GCA_039924465.1 Dermatophilaceae bacterium | reverse complement strand
CCGGAAGTGGGTCGTGATCTCACCGGCGCCAGCGTCAAAGGAGGTGATCTGACCGAAGACCTTGTCGAAGATCCAGGAGATGACGTAGCCGAAGACCAGGGCGAGGAAGACGGCGATCCGACCGATGAAGCCCTTGAACGCGACGGCGCAGATGACGACGAAGGCCATGACGAGCAACGCCACCCACTGGTCCTGCGGCCAGTAGATGTTGGCGACCACCGGTGCCAGGTTGAAGCCGATGAGCATGACCACCGCGCCGGTGACCACGGGTGGCAACAGCCGGTGCAGCATCGAGGAGCCGAGGTAGTGGATGCCGACGCCGACGAGCGTCAGCACGATGCCGGAGATGAGGATCGCGCCAGTGACCGTGGCCGAGTCCCCACCCTGGGCCCGGATCGCAGCGACAGCACCGACGAATGCAGCGGACGTGCCGAGATAGCTGGGCACCTTGCCGTTGACGATGAGCAGGAAGATGATCGTCGCGACACCGCTCATCATGATCGCGAGCTGGGCGTTGAGGCCCATCACCAGTGGGAAGACGAAGGTCGCCCCGAACATCGCTACGACGTGCTGCGCGCCGAGCCCGACGGTCTTACCCCATGAAAGACGTTCGTCGGGGGCGACGACGTCGTCGGGGCCACTTAAGTTGCCGTCCCCGTGTAGTTTCCAACGCAAAGACATGCCGACTCCCTTTAACTTGCCGCACGCCATTCACATGACGTGGCTCACCCTCCGCGAGCAGATAGCGGCAAACTAGCGTCAAATGCACCCCCTGCGTTGGGCAATTGTTGATATGCCCCCGGCGTGTCTGACTGGCACATCTCACCGTATGCCGCTGGGCTCGTTGCCCATGCGGATTTCGCGAGGTGAGTGGGCCAGTTTCAAGCGGGGGTGGTGCGTCCCCCGAGCCGGTCTCGAAAGCGCATCAGGAGCAGGCCGCCGACGACGATGCAGACGACCTCGGAGACTGCTGCCGCGATGACGGAGCCGCCCGCCCATTCGGTGTGCACCCCGAAGAGCCCGACCGATGAGGCGATCGTGAAGGCGCCCAACGTGGCCACGCCGAAGCCGAGCGTGAGGAACGCGGGAATCCAGTGCCACCACCTGAGGATCAGGATCGCGAGCACCACCCCGGCGACGACGTTGATGAGGAACAGGGGGCCGACGGACTGGTGACGGACGCCGTCGAACCACAGGTAGAGGTGGATCCCTGCGGAGACGAGCAACGCCGCCGCGGCCACGATGCGTAGTGTCATGACGACTCCAATCTGTCGATCACAGCCTGTCTTCGACCATACTCCGCAGTCAGACCCGGCAGCCATGAAATTTGGTCACGACGGGCCAACGCAGATCTCCGCGTGGCCCGGCTCTCGGGGCGATTTCGTCAGGGTGCGCCTGCGGCCGGGCCGAAGGCCGAGAGGAACTGGTCACGGAATCGGTCCATGGGCCAGACCGGCCCGTCGGGTGCTGGCCGGATCCCCGCGCCCCAGCCCCACCCGTCGGTCCTGGCGAGGACGGCCGGGTCGCGGGCGATGATGGTGATCGGCACCCGGTGGCTCGCGTCGTCACCCGAGACGAGCCGTGCGGGCTGGTGGTCCCCGAGGACGACGAGAACGAGGTCGTCGCTGGCGCTGTGCTGGACGAACGAGGCGATGCTCCCGAGTGAGTAGGCGATCGACTGGTCGTAGGCCTCCCGGACGCCGGCGGTGCTGCGCCACACGTCCTCCTGTGACGTGGCGTGGGCGCGGATGAAGGAGTAGCCCGAGCCGTCGCCCAACGTGTTCCAGTCGACCAGCTGAGGCAGCGGCGCCCACGGCACGTGGCTCGAGATGAGGTCGATCTGGGCCATCACCGCCGGACGGTCCGCCGGACTGCCCGACGGGTTACCAGCCGGGCTGCCCGACGGGTTGCCAGACGCGCTGCCTGACGCACTGCCGGCAGCACTCGGGTGCTGCAGCTCCAGGCGGTCGAACGCGGACAGGGTGTACTGGTCGGGGGGCGAGGCGTAGCCGAAGCTCGGGCCGCGGTAGCCCAGGTCGTCTCCGCCGTAGAGCTGGTCGAAGTGGTAGAACGAGGTCCCCTCGGGCCACGGCCCGTGATTGGCAGGATCGACGGAGACGGTTCGCCAGCCGGCCCGCCCGAAGGCGTCGCTCAGCGTGAAACGGTGGCTGGCGACGAGCTGGTCATAGCGTTGCTGGCTGTCGATCCACAGGCCCGACTGGAGCGTGGCGTGCGCCAGCCAGCTGACCCCACCGAACGTGGGTGAGGTGAGCCAGGCGCTCCGGCCCGCGTAGCCCGCGGCGCCGAGCTGCTGGGTGGTGGCATCGAGGGCTGCGGACACGACGGACGAGTCGCGCACCGCGACCTCGCCATAGCTCTCGACGAAGACGACGATGACGTCCTTGCCGCGCAACCCCGTGAGCAGGTCGGAGCCAGCGGCGTCCTGACGTGGATCCACGGTCAGTCCGCGGGCGAACACCTGCTGGTCGTGCAGGCTCGCCCGGACCCGACTCACCTCGGACGAGGCAAGCGAGGCGGTGCTCGCTGAGGCGATCGGGGTGTCGGGCGCCACCTGCAGCCCCAGTCCGGCGCTGACGACCCAGACCGCGGTCAGGGCCGCGACGACCCGGATCGCGCTCGGGCGGTGGACGTCGATGAGCCGGGCGACGTGGCCGACGGCCAGCGGCAGCAGCACCAGCAACCCGATGACGAGCAGGCCGACCCCGAGCGCGGCGCCGAGGGCCCACCCCCGACCGACCGAGTGGCCGAGCAGGTCCACGGCCGACCCGGCATACGTCCAGTCGGTCACCGGGTTGAAGGGTCGGTACAGGGCCGCCTGGAAGCCGAGGTCGAGCAACCGCACGATGCCCAGGACGGCCAGGCCGACCCCGACCAGTGCCGCCAGCCAGCGCTGCGCCCGGCCACGCAGGACGAGCACGAGGGCTGCGCCGACGAGCCCTTCGATCGGGACCCGGAGGAAGGCAGCGGGCCGCAGGTCCGTCAGGGTCGCCGGCGCGACGAGGGCGCCCCACACGAGCAGGCCTGCGAGCACGCTGATGACCCAGTGGTCGGCGACGGTCCGGGTCTCGGGCGACCGCCCGCGCCACAGGGCCACCGCCTGCGTGGCGAAGGACAGGGCGAGCAACGCCAACGCGACGACGAGCAGTGCCCGGGACCACGAGACCGGCAGCACCTCGGTGGCGGCCAGCGTCAGGGTGATCGCCTGGAGGGCGGCAACCCCCTTGCGCCAGCGGCGAGTCGGCACCGTCCCCCGGAGCCAGGGCGCCACCCACCCCGCCACGGCCAGGACGTAGCGCGCGGCGCCGATGGCCAGCACCCACCAGCCGAGCCGCGGCGCGACGTGGACGCTGAGGGCGAGGATGAGGAAGGCATCGACCTCCATGTCGAAGCGAGCGCCGAGCGAGGAGACGGTGTCGGTGCTGCGTGCGACCCGGCCGTCGACGGCGTCGAGGACCACGGCCGGCACGGTGAGCGCGATGAGCATCCCGACGGGTGCTGGTCGGCCGAAGGAGTCCGCGACCAGGGCAGCCACGCCGCAGGCCAGGACCGCCCGGGTCAGCGTCACCCGATCGGCGGGCCCGAGGGTCACCACGCCCTGGCGCAGCAGACCGCCGGCCAACGCCCCGGTGACCCCGAGGCCGGCCGTCAGACCCACGACCCAGCCCGCCACGCCGAGGCCGAGGAGCGCAGCCAGTCCGACCAGCAGCGCTGCGACCGCGGCGAGCCCGATGACGGGTCCGATCGGAATCCGCCGCACCACGCCTCCCTCGCCAGCTCCCTCGACCTGGTCCGCAACGTGGGCCGATCAGGCCCGGGCCCACGTTTCACACGTCCCAGTTCACCCGTCCCAGTCCACCCTGCCTCGGTCTGGTCGTCATGGATAGGGTGCCAGTGTGCCTCCTGCCGAGCGCGCGTACTGGTTGGCCGAGCCGGGCCTGGGTCAGCTCCGGCCGGTCTCGCTGCCCGTGCCGGGCCCCGACGACGTCGTCGTGCGCACCCGGTACTCCGGGATCAGCCGGGGCACCGAGACCCTCGTCCACCGAGGTGGTGTCCCCGCCAGCCAGTATGCCGCCATGCGAGCGCCCTTCCAGGACGGCGACTTCCCCGGCCCGGTCAAGTACGGCTACCTGAGCGTCGGCGTCGTCGAGCACGGCCCACCCGAGCTGCTCGGCCGCACCGTGTTCTGCCTCTACCCCCACCAGAGCGCCTACGTCGTGCCCGCCTCGTCGGTCGTGATCGTCCCCGAGGACGTGCCGGCTCGTCGGGCGGTGCTGGCCGGGACGATGGAGACCGCGGTGAACGCCCTCTGGGACGCGGCTCCACTGATCGGGGACCGGGTCGCGGTCGTCGGCGCCGGGATGGTCGGTTGCTGTGTCGCCCGCCTGCTGGGCCGCTTCCCGAGCGTCCAGGTCACCCTCGTCGACGTCGACCCCTCGCGGGCCGAGGTGGCGGACCGGCTCGGGGTGGGGTTCGCGACCCCCGACGCCCTGATGGACGCCTTGAAGGACTCCGCGCCGGACCGCGACCTGGTCGTGCACGCGAGCGCCACCTCGTCCGGGCTGCAACTGGCACTCGACCTGCTGGCCCCGGAAGGCACTGTTCTCGACCTCAGCTGGTATGGGGACGCGCAGGTCCAGCTGCGGCTCGGCGGCTCCTTCCACTCCGCCCGGCTCGGCATCCGGGCCAGTCAGGTCGGGGTCGTCGCGGCCGCGCGTCGCTCCCGCTACACGACCTCGCAGCGGATGGCACTGGCGCTGGACCTGCTCCGCGACCCGGCCCTCGACGCGCTCATCAGCGGTGAGTCACCCTTCGAGGATCTGCCCGAGGTCATGGCCCGCCTCGCGGGCGGCGACCTGCCGGCCATCTGCCACACCATCGCCTACGGACCGGAGTAGCCCCATGTTCAGCGTGAACGTCCGGGACCACATGATGATCGCGCACAGCTTCCAGGGGGAGGTGTTTGGTCCCGCGCAGCGCCTGCACGGCGCCACCTACGTCGTCGACGCGACCTTCCGCGGCCCGGCCCTGGATGACGACGACATCCTCGTCGACATCGGGCTCGCCACCGAGCAGGTGCGCCAGGTGGTGGGCGAGCTCAGCTACCGCAACCTCGACGACGAGCCCGCGTTCGCCGGCGTCAACACCTCGACCGAGGTGCTGGCCCGGGTCATCGCGGACCGGCTCGCGGAGCGCGTCGTCGCGGGGAGCCTGGGTGACGGCGCGGCTCAGGTGACGGAGCTTGCGGTCACCCTGCACGAGTCGCACGTCGCGTGGGCACGCTACGAACGCGCCCTGTGACCGACCTGCACTTCGTCGTGCCGGACGCCATCGACGACCCGCATCGTCCGAGCGGTGGCAATCTCTACGACCGGCGCGTCAGTGCAGGACTGTCTGCGCTCGGCTGGACGGTGGTCGAGCACCGGGTGCCGGGCCCTGCGCTGGGTCGCGGACACGGGCCTGGGTCGGGGAGTGGCCCTGAGTCGAGTCGTGAGCCTGAGTCGGCGTCCGCGGCCTTGCAGCGCGAGCTGACGACCATCCCCACCGGCTCCGTGGTGCTCCTCGACGGGTTGATCGCCTCGGGTTCTCCGAGCGTGCTGGTCCCGGCCGCGGCGCGGCTGCGTCTCGTCGTGCTCGTGCACCTGCCGCTGGGTCACGCCTGGTCGGCCGGGTCGGCCTGGTCGGACGGCCCGTCGGGTGACCCCCGTGAGAGCCGCGTCCTCACGGCCGCCGCCGCAGTGATCGCCACGAGTGGGTGGACTCGACGCCGGCTCCTCGAGCTGTACCCGCTCGACCCCGCCCGAGTCCACGTCGCCGAGCCGGGCGTCGATCCCGCCCCTCTCGGACTCGGCACGCCGGCCGGCAGCGCCCTGCTGTGCGTGGCAGCCGTGACCCCGGACAAGGGGCACGACCTGCTGCTCGCCGCGCTCGCCACAGTCGCCGACCTGCCCTGGCAGTGCACCTGTGCTGGCGCGCTGGACCTGGACCCCGGCTGGGTCGAGCACCTGCGGCACCTGTCTCGACGGGCGGGGATCGCGGACCGGGTGCACTTCGTCGGCCCACTCCCGTGCCCCGATCTCGATCGTGCGTATGCCGCTGCCGACGTCCTCGTCCACGCCTCCTCTGGTGAGACCTACGCGATGGTCGTCACCGAGGCCCTCGCCCGTGGGCTACCGGTCATCGCGACGTCGGTGGGTGGTCTGCCCAAGGCGCTGGGGCAGGCCAGTGGTGGTGACCGGCCCGGGCTGCTCGTCCCGGCCGGTGATTCAGAGCTGTTCGGGGCTGCCGTGCGGTCCTGGTTGGTCGATGACGGGCTGCGGCAGGAGTTGAGAGCCCGGGCCCGCGCCCGCCGGGGGACCCTGTCGGGGTGGTCGGCCACCACGCGGAGCATCGCCGAGGTCCTCGATCGGGTGGCTCACCCCGGGCGGGCCGCGCACTCCTGAGAGCATGGACCTCGATGACCTGCTTGCAGGCCGCAGACATCCGTGGCCGTGGGGAGGAGAATTGGTGCGGAAGGGGA
>JBDTAU010000396.1:0-2586 GCA_039924465.1 Dermatophilaceae bacterium | reverse complement strand
CTCGACAATCCCACCCGGGTCCGATCCTGTAGGGGAACAGGCCCGGCTCGGCCTCGACAATCCCACCCGGGTCCGATCCTGTAGGCGCCAGCGGGCGCTGCAGCACGGTCACCGAGTCAGGGCATCGGTTGCGCCGGAGTGCCGGAGAGGGTGCGTTCCATGATCCGGCGCCAGATCGGAGCGGCGAAGCACGCGCCGGTCATCGCGGTGCAGGACTTGCCCTGCATCGAGACGTTGAACATCTTCCTCGTCGGGTCGGTGGCGTTGCCGACCCAGACGGCGGTGGTCAGGCCCGGCGTGTAGCCGACGAACCACGACTGGGAGTTGCCGTCGGCGGTCCCCGTCTTGCCGGCCGACACCCGCCCGGGCAGTTGGTTGAGGATCCCGGAACCGTGGGTCATGTTGTATTCGAGGTACTGGGTGGCCTGCGACACCGCGGACGGGTCGGCGACCTGCTTGCACGAGGGCTTCGGAGCCCAGATGCTCTTCGCGCCCACGCTGATCCCTGTCACGGGGTAGGTCTGGCACAGGGTGCCATCAGCGGCCAGGCCGGCGTAGGCGTTGGCCATCGTCTGGGGTGAGACCTCCTGGGCCCCGAGGATGATCTGGGGCGGGTACTTCCCGAGGGGGTCGCCGTTGGAGGCGTGGATGCCGAAGGCCACCATCGTGTCGCGGATGGCGCAGACCCCGATCTTCTTGGCGAGCGCGACGAAGGCCGTGTTGGTCGACTTCGCGGTCGCCGTCTTCAGGGAGACCGTCCCACCGGCCCAGGCCTCGTCGTTGAAGACGTTCCAATCCTGGGACAGCCCGCAGGGCTGCGGGAAGTCCTTCGGGGTGAAGGTGGCCGCGTGCTGCGGAGTCGCTCCGGGGCCGGTCACGGTGGCGTCGGTTCCGAGCCCCTGGGCCATGGCGGTCACGAGGGAGAAGGCCTTGGCCGTCGAGCCGAACTGGAACCCTCCGGACCCGCCGTATCGCTGGTCCAGCGCGTAGTCGACGGCCGTGCCGCCCGACGAGGCGCTGAGGCCGAACTTCGTGTTCTGGCCGAAGGCGAGGACCTTGCCGGTGCCGGGCTCGGTCACGTAGGCAGCCGCTGCCACTCCCAGATGGTTGTTCTCCGGAGCGACCTCGCGGATCGAGCGGTCAATGGTCTGCTGCACCTGCGGGTCCAGAGTCGTGTGGATGGTCAGTCCGCCGGCGTAGATGCGGGCCTTCCGGGTCGCGACGTCCGGCCCGAGCGCCGGCTGCTCCTCGAGCCACCGGATGATGAACTCACAGAAGTAGGGGTAGGTCGAGGCTGCGCAGGTGCTCGGCGGGTTGGTGACGTGCAGGTCCGCCTTCATGGGACGGGCCTTCGCCTTCTTCAACGTGGCGCCGTTGATGATCCCCAGCTCGTGCATCCGGTCGAGCACGACGTTGCGTCGGGCGGTGGCCGCGGCGGGGTAGTGGACCGGGTCGGTCAGGCTGGGGCTCCGGACGAGGCCAGCGAGCGTGGCGGCCTCGGTCAGGCTCAGGGCGGAGGCGTGCACATCGAAGTAGTGCAGCGCTGCGGCCTCGACTCCGTAGGCCTGGTCACCGTAGTAGGCGAGATTGAGGTAGCCCTGCAGGATCTGGTCCTTGTCCCACTTGCGACCGAGCGCCACGGCGTAGCGCAGCTCGACGATCTTGCGCAGGAGGGACTTGGCCGTGGCGGCCTTGGCGGCGCTGACGTTCCCGCTCGCGAGTGCCTGCTCCTGCAGGCTCATCTTGACGAACTGCTGGGTCAGGGTCGACCCGCCCTGCGTCGCCGCCCCGGTGCGCAGGTCCTCGAGCCCGGCCCGGACCAGCCCCTGGGGGTCGATCGGGCCGTGCTCGTAGAAGCGGCTGTCCTCGATGGCGACCTGGGCCTGGCGCATGATCGGAGCGATGTGGTCCAGCGTGACGATCTGCCGGTTCTTGTCCTGGGGCGTGGCGATGAGGGTCCCGTCCGCGGCCAGGATGCGGGAGCCCTGTGAGAGCGGATTGACGGTGAAGTCGCTGGGCAGCGAGTTGAAGGCGTCCCCGCTGGACTGGGCCAGAGCGCCCACGGCTGCCGCTTCGGGAATGAGGAGGCCGGCCGCTAGGACACCGAGGACCAACGCTGCCGACACGAAGGCGGCGAGCAGCGTGAAGGTGCGGGTGATCCAGGGTCGGTCGGCGCTCACCCTACGACGCTAGAGCGCCGGGCTGGACGGAACCTGTGACCAGCAGTGAGTCCGCTGGGAGCGCGCTGGGAGGCTGTTGGGAGTCGTCGGAGAGGTCAGCCGACCTCGATGATGACCGGAGCGTGGTCGGAGGCGCCCTTGCCCTTGCGTTCCTCCCGGTCGATGGCGGCGCCCGCCACCCGATCGGCGAGCGCCGGGGAGCAGAGCGCGAAGTCGATCCGCATGCCCTGCCGCTTCTGGAAGCGCAGCTGGGTGTAGTCCCAGTAGGTGTAGACGCCGGGGCCGGGCAGGTGCGGACGCACCACGTCGCTGAAGCCAGCGTCCACGACGGCCTGGAAGGCCGCCCGCTCGTCGGGCGAGACGTGGGTCCGACCCTCGAAGTACTCGACGCTCCACACGTCGTCGT
>JBDTAU010000395.1:0-6094 GCA_039924465.1 Dermatophilaceae bacterium | reverse complement strand
GTCGTTCTCGGGGCAAACCCTTGACTAGTGGAGTTCGTCATCGTCTTAGGTGCTGTGGATCGTGTGGATGAGCCCCCATCGACGCAGGTGACCGCGGCGATTCGCCCTGTGGGTCAGGTGTGGACGGAGAAGGACGTGCCGGGGTGTGCCTGTGGATAACTTTGGGGCGTCCACAGGCGGAGTCGGGCGGAAGGGTGGTTTTCCGCAGCAAAACTGGCGTTGTGCACAGCTGTCCACAAGTCCTGTGGATAACTCCGAACGGAGGGAGGGACGGAAGGTGTCCGGTGGGGTGGGTGTGGTTCGCTTCGTGGATCGGGTTGTCCACAGCCTCTGGACGATGGCATGCCGGGAGCGTCACCCAGGGGCAGGCGAGCTGGAGTGGCCTGTTGAGGAAGGTGTGGACAACGTCGTGGTCTGCCTCGACTAGAAACTCACGAATCTTGATGAATCACTGAAAAGTTGCGTTGTGACGCGATCACCTAGCATCTGTGGGATGACTGCTCCGACCCGACTTCCGAACCCCTTCCGGCCGGGATTCGCACGCACGCCCCCGGTCCTGGTCGGTCGCCAGGCGGTCCTCGGGGCGGCCTGGGAGGCTCTCAACGTGGCGGCTCTCGACGGGATCACGCCGCGTGAGCTCGTGCTCGTGGGTCCGCGTGGGGTCGGCAAGACGGTGACCCTCCACGAGATCGCCTCGCTCGCCGCCGAGACGCAGTCGTGGCCGACCGTGCACGTGGAGGTCCACCCGAGAGCGCCCTTCACCCCTGAACTCGTCGACGGTCTGGGTCGGGCCGCCCACCTGTTGGACCATGAAACGCAGCGCCGGGCCCGGACGCTGCGGGTCAAGGAAGCGAGGCTGAGTGCCGGGATCTTCGGGGTGGGAGCTGAAACCACTCTTGAAGTGGTCCCGAGCCAGAAGCACGTGGCGAGTGCGATGGCGCTCAGCAACGCGCTCACGGTCGCTGCCGACGTCGCGATCCGGCAGGGTGCCGGCCTGGTCATCACGATGGACGAGATCCAGCTGGCCTCCCGGAACGAGTTGGCGCTCCTCGGTGCGGTGTTGCAACAGAACGCTGACAAGAACTGGCCGCTCGTCATCGTCCTCGCGGGCCTGCCGACGATCCGCGCCCCACGGCGCTCCGTCACGTATCTGGAACGAGCCGAATGGCATGAACTGGGCATGGTGACCGACGATCAGGCAGTCACAGCCCTCGTGGGGCCGGCTCTCACAGCGCACCGTCCCATGGACGCGGACGCAGCCGCGATCCTGGCGGACGCCGCAGGCGGCTACCCCTATGCAATCCAGGTGCTGGGGCATCACGCCTGGCGTGCCTCCACCGGCTCGTCCCGGATTCAGGCGGCGCACGCCAGGAAGGCAGTCGCGGACGCGAACCAGGACATGTCGGCGGGGCTGTATGCCGGCCGGTGGGCTGATGCCACCGACAAGGAACGGGGCTACCTGACCGCGTTGGCGTCGCTCATCGTGGCCGGTGCCCCGACGGGCGGCGGGGACGTCGCGCGAGCGTTGGGGGTGGGCGTCAAGGACGTCTCCTACCTGCGCGACAACCTCTTGAAGAAGGGGACGCTCTATACCGTGGGTCGCAGGCTGCGCCTGGTCACGCCGGGGATGGCCGAATGGGTGCTGAGTCAGACGCAGGACTGAGCGCGGGTCGCTCGGCGCCCGGGGCCGGCCTCAACGGTGTTCGTGGCCTCGGCCGCGGACGAAGTAGGCGATCGGCAGGAGGCCGACCGAGTTGACCACGCTGAGGGACAGGGCCCAGAGCCACTTGGGTCCGCGCACGTCCCGCTGAGGACGACGGGACAGATCGATCAGGGCCGCCCCACGCAACGACAGGTCGAGGACGGCCACGGTAGCCACGGAGGCACGCTGGGCACCGCTGAGGCCATCCCAGAAATCCTTCAGGGCGTGCACGGGAGTCGTCATGGCACCAGTTTAGGCGCGAGGAAGAGGCGGGAGGGGCGGGAGGGGCGGAGAAGGTCGCCAGCTCAGTGGTTGGACTGCTGCCGGATCCGGTTGGTCAACTCGGTGACCTGGTTGTAGATGGCTCGGCGCTCACCCATCAACTCGCGGATCTTGCGGTCAGCGTGCATCACGGTCGTGTGGTCCCGTCCGCCGAAGTGCTGACCGATCTTGGGCAACGACAGGTCGGTCATCTCGCGGCAGAGATACATCGCGATCTGCCGGGCCGTCACGAGTTGGCGGGAACGGGAGGAGCCGCAGAGGTCCTCGAGAGTCACGGCGTAGTAGGCGGAGGTGACCGCCATGATCGTCGCGGCCGTGACCTGGTTGGGCGTCTCGTTGGGCAGCACGTCCTTGAGGACGATCTCGGCCAGTGGCAGGTCGACCGGCTGCCGGTTGAGGTTGCTGAAGGCGGTGACCCTGATCAGCGCGCCCTCGAGTTCGCGAATGTTGGTGCTGAAGTTGGAGGCGATGTATTCGAGGACGTCATCGGGCACCGACATCCGCTCCTGGATCGCCTTCTTGCGCAGGATCGCGATCCGGGTCTCGAGGTCGGGAGGCTGGACGTCCGTGAGCAGGCCCGACTCGAAGCGGGTCCGCATCCGGTCCTCAAAACCGGACAGCTCCTTGGGGGGCAGGTCGCTGGTGATGACGATCTGCTTGTTCGCGTTGTGCAGCGTGTTGAACGTGTGGAAGAACTCCTCCTGGGTCTGCAACTTGCCCTGAAGGAACTGGATGTCGTCGATGAGCAGCACGTCGACACTGCGGTGCCGGGCCTGGAAAGCGCTCGCCTTGTCGTCGCGGATGCTGTTGATGAAGTCGTTGGTGAACTCTTCGGAGTTCACGTAGCGCACCCGGACGTTGGGGAACATCGTCCGCGCGTAGTGGCCGATGGCGTGCAGCAGGTGCGTCTTGCCCAGGCCGGACTCACCGTAGATGAACAGCGGGTTGTAGGCCTTGGCCGGCGCCTCGGCCACGGCCACGGCGGCGGCATGCGCGAAGCGGTTGCTCGCGCCGATGACAAACGTGTCGAAGGTGTACTTCGGGTTGAGTCGGGTGTCGCCCGGGGTGGTCGGCTCCGGGCGCTGGCGCATTGGCCCGCTTTCACCGCCACCGCCTGGCCCATCGTCGAGATCGGCGCCGTCGAGGTCGGGCGCACTCTCGTCGAGATCACGCAGTCGCCGCTCGCCACCACCGATGTAGCTCACTCCCGCGAGGCCGTTCGTGCCCGGCACGGCCCGGGACGGCTGCCCGAACACCTGGTCGGCGGGAAGGCTCGGCTCCTCGGTGATCAGGCCCAGCTCGGTCTCGAGGCTCTCATCGATCGATACGGCCAGTTGGACCGGGTGCCCGAGCAGTTGCGACAGGGCAGCGACCACCCGATCACGAACCCGGGTCTCGAGAAAGTCCTTGGTGAAGTTGTTGGGCACGCGGACCAGGGCCGTCTGGTCGAGCACGCCGACGAGCTGGCAGAGGCGCACGAAGGCACGCTCCCGGGCCGGGAGACCGTGCGCCTCGAGGGTGGACAAGGTCTGCTGCCAGATGTGGCCATAGTCGACCTGCCCGTCGCTCACGTGTTCAACCCTGTCCCTGACTTGCACTGATTCCAGTCACGCTGGATCGGCGGGAAGCCGCCTGATTCGCCACGTTGTCCACACGTTTGTCCACAACCTGTGCATAGTTGCCGGTGGGACTGCGAGAATGGAAAACCTAACAACACCGTAGGGCCTGTGACAACTCCGTGGGGCGCTAACTTCTGGGTCTCTCGGCGTGTCGGGTTGCAACCGGACGCGATCCGACCATCATTGAAGATTTTCCTTTCCTCGGGGGCATGGGGGTGTGCCAGGGGAGGCTTGGGGGTCCGCGGGGATAGCTTGTCGGTTTGACCCTCGTTCGCGGACTCCCGTATCGTGGTGCGAGCGCGTCTGCGACCTCTTTCGCATGCCCATGGCGCCCGCAGCCACCGGTCGTCGACCGATGAGCGTCGGATTCCTTGGGCTTGCCGATTGCGGTCGCCGAAGATCGCGTTTCTTTACTGCAACCTACGGAGACTTCTCGTGAGCAAGCGCACCTTCCAGCCCAACAACCGCCGCCGTGCCAAGACGCACGGCTTCCGCCTGCGCATGCGCACGCGCGCCGGCCGGGCCATCCTCGCCGGCCGTCGCCGCAAGGGTCGCGCCGAGCTCTCGGCCTGAGCCGACGTGCTGCCGGCACGTCACCGTCTACGTGAGAGCGCAGACTTCACGTCGGCAGTCCGTGGACCTGGTGCCACGAGAGCAGGCGGACGACTCATCGTCGTGCATGCCAACCGGACCGATGCGCGGGTGGATTCGCCGCCGCGGGTCGGTTTTGTCGTGTCCAGGTCGGTCGGCAACGCGGTGGTCCGAAACCGCACCAAGCGCCGACTGCGCGGCATCATGAGGACTCAGCTGAGCGGCATACCTCTCGGGTGGGACGTGGTCGTGCGAGCGAATCCGGCGGCAGCGGCAGCGACCTACGACGAGTTGAGTCAGGCCGTGCAGCGCCAACTGGGCCGGGTCGCTGAGGTGCCGGCATGACGGTGGGGCGGGTCTTCGCTGCGCCGCTCGTGCTCGGGGTGCGGCTCTACCAGCAGCTGATTTCCCCGCTGCGCCCGGCGACCTGTCGCTTCTACCCGTCCTGCTCTGCGTACACGTTGACCGCTTTGAACCGCTTTGGACCGATTTTTGGTGGATGGCTCGCGATCCGTCGACTGGGCCGGTGCAATCCGTGGAACCCCGGCGGGGTCGATCCGGTCCCGATGACGTGGGCTGCGCGCAACGACGTGCGTCCCGAGGACTACCGACCTGACCGCTCGCCTGGGGACCCCGAAGACCCCGAGGACGACCGCGTGGACGCCGGCCTGGCGGACCGGACGAGCACCACCCTTGACCATCCGGCATGATTGCCGCTCAGCGGTGAAGCGGCACTGAGCCGCTCGCCCAACGACAGAGGAACCACGTGGGAGATTTCTTCAACACCGTGCTCTATCCGATCAAACTCGGTGAAGCATGGGTCATGTACGCCTGGCACGGCCTGTTCGATGCTATTGGCTTCGGCACGGGCTGGTCCTGGGCCCTGTCGATCGTCGGGCTCACTGCGGTGGTCCGAGTCCTGCTCATCCCACTCTTCGTCAAGCAGATCCACTCCTCGCGGCGGATGCAGCTCATCCAGCCCGAGATGCAGAAGATCCAGAAGAAGTACAAGGGCAAGCGTGACCCGGAGTCCCAGAAGGCGCAGCAGTCCGAGATCATGGATCTCTATCGGCGCACCGGGACCAACCCCTTCTCCAGCTGTCTGCCGATCCTGATCCAGAGCCCGTTCTTCTTCGCGCTCTTCCAGTTGCTCAACAACCTCAAGGCGATGGCCGAGGGGAACCCGTCACACGGCGCGATCGGCCCGATCACCCGCGAGATCGCGGGAGTGATCGAGAGCTCCACCATCTTTGGCGCCAGGCTCTCCGAGCACTTCCTGGGCGCCACGGTCCCCAACACGAGGATCCTCACCGCGGTCCTGATCGTCCTGATGTCGGCCACGACCTTCATCACTCAGCACCAGTTGATGCGTCGCAACATGCCGGCCTCCGTGCTGGACAACCCGTTCGCGAAGCAGCAGAAGGTGCTGCTCTATCTGATGCCGCTCTTCTTCGCGTTCTCCGGCATCAACTTCCCGATCGGGGTCCTGCTCTACTGGCTGACGACCAACGTGTGGACGATGGGCCAGCAGTTCTATGTCATCCGCAACATGCCGGCGCCCGGATCAGCCGCCGAGAAGGCCCAGCGCGAGCGCAACCAGCGCAAGGGCAAGGTGCACAAGGAGCTGACCGTGCCAGGACTGCACCGCGAGGACGATGCCGGGGCCGACGGCGTCGCGGTCGTCGAAGAGCCCAAGCCACGGCAACGACAGCAACCCAAGAGCAAGAAGCGTGCCAAGAACACCAACCCCAATCCGAACCCCAATCCCAATTCGAACCCCAAGGGCCGTCGCTAGCGGTCCACGCGCCCCTGTCCCCAGCATTCACAAGGCATCTGACCTGCGAAGAGTCGGCCCGAGAGCCGCTTACAGATGCGAACTAAGGAGTCTTACGGATGAGCG
>JBDTAU010000394.1:0-3335 GCA_039924465.1 Dermatophilaceae bacterium | reverse complement strand
CGCGTGCGGCTGCACCCCACCACCACTCGTGGCCGTGCCGAACCCACCATCCGGGCCTGCGGGCGGCGCCTCGGCCAGCGCGGGCCCGGACCCGAACCCCGCTCCGAACGCTCCTACCCTGCTCATGGATCGAGCATATGTTCGACCACCGACAGTGGTCGGTCAGTGGTCTATCAGTGGTCCGGGGTCATCCCCAGGCCAGCACGCGCGGTTCCAGATCGATGCCCCGCGGGTGAGGAGGAGTCGCTCAGCGGCATACGGGCTGAGGTTTACGGCCCACGGCGCCGGCCGGTAGGAGACCAGACCGACTCAGTGCGCGCCGAAGCCCACTGCGCTCTTGCGCTCGGCGCCGGTGACCACGTAGCCCAGTGCGTTGCTCGGCACCAAGACCCGGCCACCCTTGTCGTCGATCAACTCGAGCACGTCCGAGGTGCGCGACTCCCGCACGGCTTGGATGATCTCATCGGCTGACTGCGCCGACTCGAAGGTGATCTCGCGGGCTGCATGCTGCACGCCGATCCGAACCTCCATGGGAATCCCTCTTTCCGGTTGGTCTGTCGTCGCAACCTTAACCAGTGGTGGAGCCGATGGATTCCCGCCCCGGTCCCGAGGGCGCCTGGTCAGTGGTCCGGTCCTGCGGGAAGGCCCCGAAGCCGCGACGAATGATGGCGCTGGTGACCCGGATGGCGGTCTCCTTGGTGATCGTCGCCTCGTGGGAGAGCCAGTGCCGGGCGGAGGTCTGTGCCAGGCCGACGCAGCCCACGCCCACCAGCACCGCTTCCTCCTGGTTCATGGAGGTCTCGGCCCGGATGATGTCTGCCATCGCCTCGGCACAGGTCAGCCCGATCTGATCGAGTCGACGGCGCACCTCGGGTTCGTTGGCCAGGTCCGACTCGAAGATGAGCCGGAAGGCTGCCCCCTCCTGACCGACGAAGTCGAAGTAGGCATTGACCATGGTGTTGATCCGAGCCTTGTTGTCCGACAGGGCCAGAGCATCCCGAACGAGTGTCTCGAGCTCACCGGTGTGCTGGTCGATGAGCGCGAGGTAGAGCTCGAGCTTCCCGGGGAAGTGTTGGTAGAGCACCGGCTTGGACACTCCGGCGTGGGAGGCGATGTCATCCATCGCGGCTTGGTGGTAGCCGTTCTCGACGAAGACGCCGAGGGCGGCATCCAGTAGTTGCGCGCGGCGCTCGGAACGGGGCAGGCGTTGGCCGCGGCCGTTGGCGGGGCTCTCGTCGGTCATCCGATTCCTTCGGTACAGGACACATGGGCGTCGCCCAGGCGGACGACGATGTAACTCCACAATACCGAGCGGTACGGTCGAGGGATGAGCGAACCGCTGGTCAAGACGCCGCGTGTGCTGTCGTCGGCCGAAGTGACTCGCTACGCCCGCCACGTGTTGATCCCGGGCATCGGCCTGGCTGGGCAGGAGTTGCTGGCCGGCGGACGGGTCCTGGTCGTCGGAGCCGGGGGCCTCGGCTCGCCCGCCCTGCTCTATCTCGCCGCCGCCGGGGTGGGGACGATCGGGATCGTCGACGCGGATGTCGTCGAACTGACCAACCTGCACCGTCAGGTGGTCCACTCCGACGCCGACATCGGCCACCTCAAGACCGAGTCCGCCGAGGCGGCGGTCCACCAGGTCAACCCGCACGTGTCAGTCGTGCGACACGACGTGCGCCTCGACTCGTCAAACGCGCTCGAGGTCTTGGCCGATTACGACGTCATCGTCGACGGCACGGACAACTTCCCGACCCGCTACCTCGTCAACGACGCGTGCGTCCTGCTCGGCAAACCGCACGTGTGGGGGTCGATCCTGCGCTTCGACGGTCAGGTGTCAGTGTGGTGGAAAGGGCACGGCCCCTGCTACCGCTGCGTCTTCCCCCAGCCTCCACCTCCCGGGTCCGTCCCGAGCTGTGCCGAGGGTGGGGTGTTCGGGGTCCTCTGTGCTGCCATCGGAGCGGTGCAGGCCACGGAGGCGATCAAGCTTTTGCTCGGCGTCGGTGAGCCGCTGACCGGCAGGCTCCTCGTCCACGATGCGCTGCGTCAGACCTGGGACACGCTCATGGTGCGCGCCGACCCCGCCTGCCCCGCCTGCGGGGACTCACCGACCGTGACCGAGCTCATCGACTATGTCCAGTTCTGCGGTGTTCCCGGTGCTGCTGCAGGGGACGAGGATGAGGTCCCGACCGTCACGGTCCTCGAGATGACGGACGAACTAGCGGGGATCGCCCCACCGCTGCTCGTCGATGTCCGGGGCGATGAGGAGCGTGCGATCGCCTCGATCCCAGGCTCAATCGCGGTCCACCTCGACCGGTTCCGTTCCGGCGAGGCGTGGCCCGAGCTCCCGCACGACCGGAGGCTACTCCTCTTCTGCAAAGTCGGTGGCCGCTCGGCCGAGGCGACCCGGCTCGCGATGCGGGCCGGCTACACCGACGTCGCCAACGTAGCGGGTGGCGTGATCGCCTACCTGCGTGAGGTCGACCCGAGCCAACCGGAGTATTGATGTCCATCGAGGAGTACGCCGAGCGGGTGCTCGACCTCGTGCTGCGGATCCCGTCGGGCCGGGTGCTCGCCTACGGCGACATCGCCAAGCGACTCGGCGAGGGTGGCCCACGCAATGTCGGTGCCGTGATGAGCCGCTATGGCTCCGACGTGCCGTGGTGGCGGGTCATCCGCGCCGATGGGCGGGCCCCGCAGTGCCACGACGGGGAGGCCCTCGAGCACTGGCGGGCCGAGGGAACGCCGATGGTCCGCGGGTTCGTCGAGGGCGGTCGGGTGGACATGCAGGCGGCACGGTGGATCGACGAGGTGCCCTCACCTGGAGAGGGCAGCACCCGCGGACAACTGCACCACCTTGAGATCTGGGTCGCGGACATCGCCACGGCAGGACGCGAGTGGGGGTGGCTGCTCGGCCGACTCGGCTACCGGCTCGGCGATGACTGGGGGCACGGTCAGGCGTGGGAACTCGGCTCGCTCTACGTCGTCATCGAGTCGGGTCCGGATGTAGCGCCCGGACGACACGAAAGAAGGCGGCCCGGGCTCAATCACGTTGCCTTCCAAGGCGGCTCACGGGAGGAGGTCGAGGCGATCGTCGGGGAGTGCACCGAGGGCGGATGGTCGCTACTGTTCGACGATGAGCACCCGTACGCGGGCGGCCGGGACCACTACGCGGCCTACCTCGAGAGTGGTGAAGGGTTCGAGGTCGAACTCGTCGCCCACGCAACTGACGTTCCCCAGCGCGACGGCAAGGAGCCACCCGGAGAGTAGTCGCGCGGGCTGCCCGCAGGTGGTGGTGCGGTGGCTGCTGACCGGGGCATGCAGGGGGCACCATGTCT
>JBDTAU010000393.1:0-4165 GCA_039924465.1 Dermatophilaceae bacterium | reverse complement strand
TTGCGGAACATCGGCAGGGAGTCCGCGACCCCGGGCGTGTCCGCCCAGCCCGGGTGCGTGGCGTACAGGTGGACGCCTGCGCCGAGGCGCTGCTGCAGCAGCGGCAGCAGTTCGACCTGAGCGCGCTTGCTGCGAGCGTAGGCCGTCACCCCGGAGTAGGCGCCGGTGAGGTAGTCGGGGTCGTCGTCACGCAGCTTCTGACCGTACATCCCTCCCGAGGTGACCATCACGACGCGAGCGTCGGCGGCGAAGTGGGGAGCGAGCAGAGCGGTCATCAGCACCGGTCCGAGAACGTGCAGAGACATGGTCAACTCATGACCCTGAAGGCTCTCGGTGCGCTTGGGCGGCATGGAGCCGGCATTGTGCACGAGTGCATCGATGGGGCGCTGGTCCTCGGCCAGGACGTCGACCGCTCGGCGTACATCGTCGAGGTCCGACAGGTCGCACCGCACGATCCGCACCGAGCCCTGCGGACACTCCCCGAGCAGGCGACCCCGGCTGTCCTCGGCCTTGTCCGGGTTGCGGACCACCAGGTCGACGTGGGCACCCAGCCGCAGGCACCCCAGGGCGGTGGCCTCGCCCAGACCCGAGGTCGCGCCGGTGACCAGGACCCGACGGCCGGCGAGTGACTCGGGGGACGGGTCTGCCGGCCATCCGGGAAGGTGGCTGCGCACGACGAGGCCCAGGCGGGTAAAACCGGGTGCCACCGTTCCGTCCAACAGGCTGTCGAGGGCGTGGGCTGCTTGGAGGGAGAACTTCTCAGTCATGCGCCTCACGATAACTTCGCGGCGTGCCGGAGTTGGTCGCCAAGTTCTGCCGAGGCACATCCCAACCTCCGGCGAACCGGCCCCGCGACCAGTCAGAGCCGTCCTGCCTTGATCACGCGGCTGAGGAACTGCTGAGTGCGCTCTTCTTGGGGGTCCTCGAAGATCTGCTGCGCGCTGCCTCGTTCCAGGATCTTGCCCTGATGGAGGAAGCACACCTGCGATGCGACCTCTTTGGCGAAGCCCATCTCGTGGGTGGCGAGCAACATGGTGAGGCCGCCTGTCGCGAGCCCGCGGATGATCTCCAAGACGTCGCCGACCAGTTCGGGGTCGAGGGCTGCCGTGATCTCGTCGAGGAGGAGCACCTGTGGGTCCATGGCCATGGCCCGGACGATGGCCACCCGTTGCTGTTGTCCTCCCGACAGCGAGTCGGGAAACGCGTTGGGCTTGTCGGCCAAGCCGATCTGGCCCAGCAACTCGATGGCCTTCGCCTCGGCTACGTTCCGCTTGACACCTCCGACCATGGTCGGCGCCAGAGTGATGTTGTCGAGCACTGACATGTGGGGGAACAGGTTGTAGGACTGGAACACGATGCCGACGTTGCGGCGCAGTTGGTTGAGGTCGACGCCTGGCCCGGTCACTTGGTCGCCATCCACCAGGATCTCGCCGGAGTCGATGTCCTCGAGCGCATTGATGCACCGCAGCAACGTCGACTTCCCCGACCCGGAGGCCCCGATCAGGCACACCACCTCGTGCCGGGCGACCTCGAGTGAAACGCCCTTGAGAATCTCCTTCTCGCCATAGGACTTGTGCAGGTCTCGGATCTGAAGAAAGGTCATGGCACTCCCTAGTTGGCTCCGGCGCGCTGGCGCGCCTGGTCGCGGACCATCATCCGGTCAACGAAACGTGACTGCGGAATGGTGAACAACACGAAGAGGATCGCGACGACGGTGACCGGGGACAGGTTGAACACGGCGGATCCGATGAGTCGCGACTGGGTGAAGGCGTCGACGACCCCCATGACACCGATCAGCGCGGTGTCCTTCTGGAGCCCGATGAAGTCGTTGAGCAGCGGTGGAATCACCCGGCGCACCGCTTGGGGGATGATCACCTTGCGCAGCGTCATGGAGTAGCTGAGTCCAAGCGAGCGGGCCGCGGCCCATTGGCTCGGGTGGATGGACTCGAGTCCCGCGCGGTACACCTCCGCCACGTAGGCGCTGTAGGTGAGCGAGAGGGCCAGGATGGCCAGCCAGATCGGTGGCAGGTCCTTGAAAAAGGGCACTTTCGCGAGCGATAGCCCGAAGCCGACGAGGTAGAGAACGATGATGCCGGGGATGGCCCGGAACGTGTCGGTGTAGAAGATGGCCAGGAGTCGAAGGGGTCGTCCGGAACGTCCGGGCAGCATCCGCATGACGGCGATGATGAGTCCGAGGACCAGGACCAGCACCTCGGCGCCAAGAGCGACCCGGACGTTGACCCAGAACGCCTGCAGGACTTGTACCCAGGCGTCGGCGATGTAGGAGCCGCGCAGGAACGTGCGGGCGATGGCGCCGTCGTTCGTGATGGCGAACGCGATGAGTCCCGCGAGGATGAGCATTGCCAGCGCGTAGCCGAGGCTCGTTGCGGCGTGCTCACGCGCCTCGGCGGAGACCTGCCGGGCCTTGACGATCTGGCCTTCGTGGATCAAGGAAGCCCGCCGCCGGCCCCCGGCCAGGGCTCGGAAGGCCGGGATGATCGGGATCCAGACGGCGAGGCCGACCAGGACGAAAAGCGCCTTGAGGCCCACGTTGGTCAGACCGCTGAACGACCACAGGCCCATGAGCGCCCAGTCGAAGGCCGTCGCAGCAGCCAGTGAGGCCACGACGGCGGCTGACGCGAGAGGGAGGACGGCCGCTGGGGCCGTCCTCACCCGGGGTGCAGGGGTGGCCTGCAGCGGCTGATCGCTCACCGTGGTCATGGGGTCGCGAAGACCGGGACGGCCGCCGGGTCACCGCCGAGGGTGGGGCCGAGCCACGAAGCGGAGAGCTTCTTCAGCGTGCCGTCGGCGGACATGGCGTCGATGGCCTGGTCGATGGCGGCCGCGTTGGCTGACCCCTTCGGGTAGATGGCCGCGTACTGCTCGCCCGTCTTGTACTGGCCGATCACGTTGAGCGCCCCATCGGAGTTCTTGGCGAAGCCCAGCACGATCGCGGTGTCCTGGACTGCAGCCTCGATCTGGCCAGCCTGGACCGCGGTGATCATCGTGTCGGTGTCCTGGAAGACCCGGGCCGGGGTGCTTGGCTTCAGCTTGTCCTGCACGAACTGCACCGATGTGGTGCCCAGCGCGACGCCGAGCTTCTTGGTGGAGATGTTGTCGGCAGTGATGTTCGAGTCCTTGGCGGCCAGGACGCCGACGTCGGAGTCGAAGTAGGGCGCCGAGAACTGCACGACCTTCTCGCGTTCGGGCGTGACGGAGATCTGCGCCATCGCGACATCGAAGTCCTTGGTCTGGCCTGCGACGAGGGCATCGAAAGACGTGTTGACCACCGTGACTGCCTTGAGCCCGGCTCGGTGCGCGATGTTTGCTGCCAAGCAGTACTCGTAGCCGCCAACGATGGTGTCCGGCGAGGTGCCCTTCCACCATCCGGGGGAGGGCAGGTTGGTCTGCACGGTGAGGGTCCCCTCCTTGGCGGGTGTCATCGTGACCGAGCCGGCAGGTCCGTAGACCTCGCACTCTTCGAAGCCCACCGCCTCAGGGGTGGTTGAACTTCCGCATGCGGACAGGCCCAGGCCGGCGATCGCCGCAAGTGCCGAGACTGTTCTGAGTCGGTATCTAGCCATGGTGCAGTTGTCTCCCTGAGAATCGAAGCGTTCGAAACTTACTGAATGGTCATACAGATAGTGATGTGAGTTTCCTACGCTCTGGAGTCCATGTCAACACGTTCGGGGCATCGAGTTTCGGCCGCGGGCAGGGGCGGGTTTGAGGCTAGAGTTCGCCTCGTGCAGAGAAAAGGAGCGCAGGTGCGTCGGGTGGAAATGCTCGGTGCCACCTTGAGACAGATCCAGAAGCGCGGGATGTCGGCGGTGCGCGTCGCAGATGTGGCAGCAGAGCTCGCGGTGAGTCCGGCCCTGATCATTTATCACTTCGAGACGAAGGAGAACCTCCTCGTCGAGGCCTTGGGCCATGCCGCGGAACGGGACCTGCTGAGGCTACGCCGCATCATGCGCCAAGAGGGCTCCCCCGTGGCACAGCTGATGGCGGCCCTAACGTGGTATGCGCCTACGGGGCAGGCAAGAGGCTGGAAAATCTGGGTCGATGCGTGGTCCGCGGCCATGCGCGACAAGACCCTTGAGCGAGTCCTGACCGACCTGCAGGAGCAGTGGACGGAAGAGATCGCTGCGGTGATCTCCACAGGGGTGGA
>JBDTAU010000392.1:0-6500 GCA_039924465.1 Dermatophilaceae bacterium | reverse complement strand
CGACGACGGAGTCCTCCGGGCCGACCTGGGCGATCCGCACGATCTTGCGCACGGTGTTCTGGTCAACGACGAAGTTCTGGCCCCACTGCTTGGTCGGGCGGACCTCGAGACGCTCCGCCAACTCACGCACCTGGACCGGGCCGAGCAGCGCGGGGTCGGGGGCCGAGGTCATGTGCCCACCCTATGCACCTCGCCGCTCCACCCCACGCCAGAGTGCCGTGTGCCGCTGGGCTCGGTGAGCACAGCGGCATACGGCACGCCCGGGGCGGGCGCCACCCACGAGATCAGCAGCAGGTCAGGCCTTGCAGCCCCACTGCGACAGGCCGTTGTCCGCGTAGGCGCGGTTCGCCACCGTGATCTGCTGGGCCCGGCTCGCGAGGTCGGCCCGGGCTGCGAACTGGCCGCCGCCGTAGGCGAGCCACGTGGAGCGGGAGAACTGCAGGCCACCGTAGTAGCCGTTGCCGGTGTTGATGCTCCAGTTGCCCCCGGACTCACACGCGGCGACGCGGTCCCACATGCTGGCGCGCGCGAGGTTGAGCCCGCTGGTGCTGGTCGACGTGGCCGGGGCCGCCGTGGCCGGGGCCGACGTGGCCGGGGTCGACGTGGCCGGGACAGTCGCACGCTGCTTCGAGCCGACGAGCAGCACCCGGTTGACCGCAGCCTTGGTCACCGTGCTGGAGACCTGCTTGGTGCTCGTGGCCTTGCCGTCGATCGACGTCTTCTCGACCGTCACCGTGCGCACGCCGTCGACGCCCTGCCGCTCGACCTTCGTCGTGCCGGCGTAGAGCGCACCCGACTCCTTCTGGGTCGTCCCGTGGGCGATCGGCGAGGTCGAGGTGGACCTCGTCTTCGTGACTCGCTGGACCACGATCTTGGCTCCATCAGTCAGGTCGGCGCCACCCTTCGGGGAGACGGTGTCGTCCGCGCCGAGCTTGATGTTCAGCTGGGCGAGCGCGGCGGAGACGGTGGGCGCGATGATGGAGTGCTTCTCGGTCTTGCCGTCGACGACCACGGTGATGTCCCGCGGGGTGGTGACGGTCAGCGCGAGACCATCGCGACCGATGATCTGTGACCGGGAGACCGACAAGCGCGCATCCGCAGTGCGCACGCCGAGGGCTGCGAGCACGCCGTCGACCGAGGTCTCGGTCGTGCGGACCTGGCGGGTCGTGCCGTCGATCGTGATCGTGACGGGTCGGGCGTACTCCACGGAGACGACATCGCCATCGCGCAGGGCGGCGCCCGAGGCGGGCGACACCACGTCGCCAGCGGCGAGGGTGATCCCCCGCGCATCGAGCAGGTCACCGACGGTGCTGCCGAAGACGTGCTCCTGGCTGTGCTGGCCATCGACGCTGAGCGTGACGGCCTTGTCGTAGTGAGCCACTCCGACGCCGGTACCGGCGAGCAGCAGGGCAGCGCCGGCTGAGGACAGGATGGTGGTGGTACGTGAGAACAAAGCACTCCGAACATTGAACGATCCGGATGCGTGCGCGCTCTCGGGATCCGCTCGTGAGGACATCCTCGGGACCATTCGCGAGGGCTCAGTGAGCGGTCGATGCGGGGCGACAACCGGCCAACAGTCGACAACTGTGAAGGATCAAGACCCCAAAGGTCAAATTTCGGTAACGTTATTCGCGACACACCGCGTCCAGCGAGACGCCGGACGAGTCAGGACCACGTGCCGTAGACGCGCTCGCTGTTGTCGGTGATGGCCCGGCACAGGGTCGGCACGTCCACGCCCAGGACCTCGGCCATGGCCCGGACCGTGTGCGGCACCAGGAACGAGGCGTTGGTCGCGCCGCGGTGCGGGTGGGGGGTCAGGTAGGGCGCATCGGTTTCGACCAGCAGCTGGGTGAGCGGCACCTGGGACAGGGCATCGCGCAGCCTGCTGGCATTCTTGAAGGTCACCGTCCCGGCGAAGGAGAGGTAGTAGCCGCGGCGGACGCACTCCCGGGCCATCTCCGGTCCCCCGGAGAAGCAGTGCAGGACGGTGTGCTCCGGCGCTCCCTCCTGCTCCAGGATGCGCAGCACGTCGTCATGGGCGTCGCGGTCGTGGATCTGCAGCGCCAGGCCTCGCCGTTTGGCCAGGTCGAGGTGCCAGCGGAAGCCGTCCTGCTGGACCGCGATGCCTTCCGGCCCGGTCCGGAAGTAGTCGAGCCCGGTCTCCCCGATGGCCCGGATCCGTTGGTGGGCCGCGAGCCGCTCGACGGTGTCGTAGGCCGCCGACAACGTCCCGGCAGCGGCGAGTTTGGGGACTTCGTTGGGGTGCAAGGCAATCGCGCCGACAACCTCGGGGTGTCGCTCGATCACATCCATCGTGAACGCGATCCCGTCGAGGTCACAGCCGACCTGCACGAGTCGGGTCACCCCGACGGCCCGGGCCCGCTCGATCGCGTCGGCCACGTCGAAGGGCTCGTCACCCGCCCGGGTGATGTCGAGGTGGACGTGGTTGTCGACGACCTCGATCGGCAGCGGGTCCGGGTCCTGCTCCGGGAGCCCCCGCCCTGACGCCCCAGTCGACGCCCCAGTCGACCCCCCTGCCGACGTCGGGCTCATGCCGGCGGCTCGCCGTCGCCCAGACGCCGGCGCTCGTCCTCGATGACCTGCTCGGCGTCGAACTTGGTGAAGACGGCGGTCGGCTTGCCGATCGGGGTCCCCGGCACCACCGGTCGTGACTCCCACCGTGGCGTGGCCGAGTAGTCCCCGGTGATGACGGGATAGGCGCGGGTCTCGTCGTCGAGGTCGCGCACCACCTCGAGCCGCGGCATCGGCATGAATTCGCCGGTCCCGCCGAGCACGAGGTGCACCCGGTTCGCCGCGTGCGGCAGGAAGGGTGAGATCAGCGTGTTGAGGTCGGAGACGACCTGGACCAGCGTGTGCAGCACGGTCGCCAGCCGCTCGCGCTGCTCCTCACCCTTGAGCTTGAAGGGCTCCGTCTTGGAGACGTAGGCGTTGGCCTCACCGACGAGGCGCATCACCTCGGTGAGCGCGCCCTTGTGGCGGTGCCGCTCGAGCAGGCCGCCGACGGCGGCGAAGCCGGCTGCGACGGCAGCCAGCAGCTCCTCGTCCACGGGCTCGGCGGCATACGGCTGGGGGATCTCGCCGAAGGACTTGGCCACCATGGTCGCGGTCCGCTGGATCAGGTTGCCCCAGCCCGCCACGAGCTCGCTGTTGTTGCGCTGGACGAAGTCGGCCCAGCTGAAGTCGGCGTCCTGGCTCTCGGGACCCGCCGCCGAGATGAAGTAGCGGATCGGGTCGGGGCCGTAGCGCTCGACGATGTCCTGGACGTAGATGACGTGCTTGCGCGACGTGGAGAACTGCTTGCCCTCGAGCGTCATGAACTCACTCGCCACCACCTCGGTCGGCAGCGCCAGCACGCCGTACTTCCCGGGCTCACCGCCCTTGTCGCCCCGGCCCGCGTAGGCGAGCAGCTCGGCCGGCCAGATCTGGGCGTGGAAGGTGATGTTGTCCTTGCCCATGAAGTAGTAGCTGCGCGGTGGCTCGGGCGCGGTCGCGTCCCAGAACTCCCGCCAGCGGTCCGGCTCCCCGGTCCGACGGGCCCACTCGATCGAGGCGGAGAGGTAGCCGATGACGGCGTCGAACCACACGTAGAGCCGCTTGTGCGGGTTGTCCTCCCAGCCCTCCAGCGGGATCGGGATGCCCCAGTCGATGTCGCGGGACATGGCCCGTGGGCGGAGGTCGGTGAGCAGGTTCTTGCTGAACTTGATGACGTTGTGCCGCCAGGTGCCGGACGCCTCGCACTCGTCGAGCCACTCCCCGAGGGCCCCGGCCAACGCCGGCAGGTCGAGGAAGAAGTGCTGGGTCAGGACGAACTCCGGCGTCTCCCCGTTGATCTTGGAGCGGGGGTCGATCAGCTCGTCGGCGTCGAGCTGGTTGCCGCAGTTGTCGCACTGGTCGCCGCGCGCCTCTCCGAAGCCGCAGATCGGGCAGGTGCCCTCGATGTAGCGGTCCGGCAGGGTGCGACCGGTCGTCGGGCTGATCGCGCCCCGCGTCGTCTGCTCGATCATGTAGCCGTTGGCGTGGACCTGGCGGAACATCTCCTGCACGACCGCGTAGTGGTTGCGCGTCGTCGTGCGGGTGAACAGGTCGTAGGACAGGCCGAGGTCGGTCAGGTCCGTGGCGATGACCGCGTTGTACTTGTCGACGAGCTCCTGGGGTGCCAGGCCCTCCTCGTCGGCGAGCACGAGGATCGGTGTGCCGTGCTCATCGGTGCCGGAGACCATGAGCACGTCGTGTCCGGCCATCCGCATGTAGCGGCTGAAAACGTCCGAGGGGACACCGAATCCGGCTACGTGGCCGATGTGTCGAGGGCCGTTGGTGTACGGCCAGGCGACAGCAGACAGGACTTTGCTCATGGGCTCGATCCTAGGGCGGTGGCCTCGACGGGAACGCACGGGACGCCCGTGCCGTCCATTGCCTGCCAGATCGGATCGGAGCGGCCCCGCGTGGCCGGTCACGAAGGAGCGCATCATGCCCATCGAGGATGCCCAGTCCGGATTCAACGCGATCTTCCTGCTCTTCCCACTCGTGCTCGCGGCCGTGCTCGGCTTCGCGATCTGGAGTTATCAGCAGGGCAGGAAGCGGACCGAGGCCATGCAGGCCACCGCGGCAGCGAACGGCTGGCAGTGGCTCGGTGAGGCGAACAGCTACGTCGATGCCTGGTCGTGCCCGCCCTTTGGCACGGGTCAGGTGCGCCGCGTCAGCGATGCGGTCCGCGGAACCTACCGGGGTGCGCCGTTCCTGGCGTTCGGCTACCGCTACTACACGGAGTCGACCCAGACCGATGCCAACGGTCAATCGCAGACGACTCGGCACAACCACAGCTTCGACGTCGCGGTCCTCGAGGTCCGGGCCAACCTGCCGGACCTGCACCTGTCCCCGGAGGGGACCATGGCCCGGATCGTCGATGCCGTGACGGGAGGGGACATCGACCTCGAGTCCGATGCGTTCAACCGGATGTTCCGGCTGCGGTGCGTTGACAAGAAGTTCGCCTTCGACACGTTCCACGCCCGGACGATGGAGTACCTCCTGGCTCGCGGCCGGGTCCGCTTCGACATCTCCAACGGTGACGTCGTCATGTCCCGTCAGAGCTCTGGGCACGACCCGACGATCTGGGGCCCCGGCGACGACACGGTCCCGGTCGCCCAGGGCGACGCGCCCCTCGACGTCATGCTCACGGTCCTCCTCGGCATCCCCGACTTCGTCTGGCAGGACCGTGGTGGCCGACCCGTCACAGTGCCGAGGGTGGCCTGATGGACGGGGCTGCGGGTGCGCTCCTGCTCTCCGTGGGCGTGCTGGCAGTGGTGGGGGTGGCCTGGCTGCTGGCCCACAACCGCTTCGTCCAGCAGCGCCAGCACCTGCACGAGTCCTGGCGTGACGTCGACGTCGAGTTGCGCCGTCGCCACGACCTCATCCCGGGCCTGGTCGCGGTCGTCTCCGCTGGGGCGGCCCACGAGCAGTCCCTCATCGCCCTCCTGACGAGCGAACGCGGGTTGCTCGCCGGTCCGGTAGCACTGGTGGCCGAGCGCTATCCCGGGCTGTCGTCTGCGGGGAACTTCCTCGCGCTACAGCGGCAACTGGTCGAGACCGAGGCCCGTCTCGCCGCGGCTCGACGGATCTACAACTTCAACGTCGAGCGCTACAACGAGCGGCTCCAGTCGGTCCCGACCAGCCTCGTCGGCCGGCGCGGCGGTTTCGCGCCGGCGGGCTACTACGACCTCGCCGGCGACCCACCGCCTGCGATCACTCGGTGAACGTGACCTCGAGGGTCATCGGCACTGCCTTGAGCGCCTGGCTGACCGGGCACTGGTCCTTGGCACCCTCTGCGGTCTTGGTGAAGTCCTCGCTGCTCATCCCCGGCACGGTGCCGCGGATCGTCAACGCGATGCCAGTGATGCCGGTGCCGGGCTGGAAGTCGACCGCTGCGGTGGCATCGAGGCTCGTGGCGGGGTGGCCCGCCTCGGCCAGCATGTTGGACAACTGCATGCTGTAGCAGGTGGCGTGCGCCGCAGCGATGAGTTCCTCGGGGCTGGTGCGCCCGTTGGGGTCCTCGGCGCGCGCGGCCCAGGTCACGTCGTGCGTGCCGAGGTTCGACGAGCCGAACGTCACCTGCCCGGCCCCTTCGAACAGGGTGCCTTCCCAGTGTGCGGACGCGTTTCGGGTGGTTGCCATCGTCACTCCTTGGTTGTGGTGCGACCGGCGAGTGCGGTCGCCTGGTTCAAGCCTTACCCCACATCGTCGGCCCTTACAAGGTCGGCCGCTCAAACCTTCGTGGAGCGAGCGGAGACGACGGCGTCATAGAGCGCCTTCTTGGACAACCCGGTCGAGGCCGCGACCGCGGCGCAGACGTCCTTGAGTCGCTCACCGGCCGCAACCCGTAGCCGTATGCCGCTCACCTCGTTTTCGAGGGAGGCGATCGTGGGCTCGGCGCCGGCCACCACGACCGTTATCTCGCCGCGGACCCCGTCCGCAGCCCAGTCGGC
>JBDTAU010000391.1:0-6424 GCA_039924465.1 Dermatophilaceae bacterium | reverse complement strand
GTCTCGGTGATGAGGGTGTTGTTCACGCCGAGGAAGGCGCCGGAGATGACGACGCAGACGATGAGGACCGGCTTGTGCTCGGCGCCGATCGCCATGATCGCGAGGATGGCCGCGAAGCCGAGCAGCGCACCGACGACCCCCGGGAGCGTGCCGAAGCGGCGCTGGATCCGTGGCGCGATGAACACGGACGAGATGGCGAGCAGCATGCCCCAGCCGAAGAAGACCAGACCGGTCTGTTGGGCGCCCAGGTCGAGCGGGAAGGGGGTGAACGCCAGCAGGGTGAAGAAGCCGAAGTTGTAGAACAGCGCCGTGAGGCCGACGGTGAGCAGGCCACGGTGACTGAGGGCGCGTAGCGGTGCGGTGATCGAGCTCGGGTGACCGGACGGGGGTGTGGCCGGCAGTGTGGCGGTGGTGGCGATGAAGGCGATCACCATGAGGACTGCGACGCCGAAGAACGGCCAGCGCCAGGAGATGCTGCCCAGCCAGCCACCGAGGAGCGGGCCTGCAGCGATACCGACGCCCAGGGCTGCCTCGTAGAGGATGATCGCTTGCTTGACCGACCCGGCCGACGCGTTGACGATCGTGGCGAGCGCGGTGGCGATGAAGAGCGCGTTGCCGAGACCCCAGAGCGCCCGGAACGCGACGATGCCGTTGACGGTGTCCTGGCTGCCAGCAAAGCCGGCGCCGATGATGATGAAGGTCAGGCCGAGGAGCAGGGTGCGCTTGGCCCCGACGCGGCTGCTGACCCAGCCGGTCCCCAGCATCGCGATGCCCATGACGGCCATGTAGCTGGTGAAGAGCAGGGAGACCTGGGAGGGGCTGGCACCGAGCTGATCAGCAATCGGCTTGAGGATGGGGTCGACGAGTCCGATCCCCATGAAGGAGATCACGCAGGCGAAGGCGACGGACCAGACCGTCTTGGGTTGACGCCACATAGAGGGTCAAATGTCCTTTCGGGCGGGGGCGGGGGCGGGGATGGGATCCGCGGTGAGGTCGAGCAGCTCGGTGAGCACGTCGATGGCGGCCCGGGTCCGGGCGAGCCCGTCGCCGCCGAGGCGGGCCAGGGTCGGGTCGAGCACCTTGGCCCGGGCGACCCGCACCTGATGCAGGGCGACGTCCCCGTGGGGGGTGAGCGAGACGAGGGTGGCTCGGGCGTCGGCCGGGTCGGATTCGCGGCTGACCCAACCAGCGGTCTCCAACCGCTGGACCTGGCTCGTCACGGTCGGCTGACTGCTGTGGTCGGCGGTGGCCAACGTGCTGATTCGCACGGGACCGAGCTCGTCGATGAGCGCGAGGAGTCGGGCCTGGGCGAAGGGCATGTCGAAGGAGGCGGACTGGCTCGCCCAGCGGGACAGCCGGGCGGCCGCGCGGAGCAGGTCGTTTGCGGTGTCCTCGGTTGCGGTCATGCCCTCCATGTTACATAGGTTAACTATGTAATGCCAATCGGCTACCTGACTGGTCCAGCGGCCTACGGGAGCAGGGGAGGGGCGCGGCCACGGACAGCGGGTGGGCCCTGCCCCGGGATCGGATATCCTGAGCGGCGTTGGTCCCCCGCCAACGGCACCGTGCACCACGGCGGCGCAGGCTCACCCAGCCGTGTAGCGCACGCCCCGAGCAGCTGAGGCACCGAACGATTCACCCGACAATGCAGGCCACCGCTGAGGCGCACCCGAACATCGCACTGGTCAAGTACTGGGGCAAGCGAGATGCCGCGCTCAACCTCCCCGCGTGCGGGTCGCTGTCCATCACCCTGGACACGCTGGTCACCCGCACTCGAGTGCGTTTCGATGACGAGTTGGCAGCCGATCGCCTGGCCCGGGACGGCCAGAGCAGCCCCCGCGAACTCACCCGGGTGAGCGACTGTCTGGACCTGCTGCGGGCCCGGGCCGGGACTGACGTGCGAGCCAGCGTCGAGACCTCCAACTCCTTCCCCACCGGCGCCGGGCTGGCCTCGTCCGCCTCGGGCTTCGCGGCCCTCGTCGTCGCCGCCAGCGCGGCTCTGGGCCTGGTGCTGGAGTCTCGCGAGTTGTCGGTGCTGGCGCGACGAGGCTCCGGCTCGGCGGCCCGTTCGATCTTTGCCGGCTTCGTCGAGATGGCGGCCGGTGAACGCGCCGACGGCGAGGACGCCTATGCCGCAGAGCTGCTCGCCCCACAGGAGTGGCCGCTGGCGGTGGTGGTCGCGGTGACCTCCAACGAGGCGAAGGACATCAGCTCCGGGGTCGGGATGGAGCGCTCGCGCACGACCTCACCCTTCTATCCCGCCTGGGTGGAGACGACCCCCGCCGATCTCGACCTCGCTCGACGGGCCGTGGCGACCCGTGACTTCGCCGCCCTCGCCGAGGTCAGCGAGCACAGCTGCCTCAAGATGCACGCGACGATGCTGAGCAGCAGCCCCGGGCTCCTCTACTGGAGCGGCGCCACCGTCGACTGCTTGCACCGCATCCGACACCTGCGCGAGCGGGACGGGGTAGCCGCCTTCTTCACCGTCGACGCCGGCCCTCAGGTCAAGGCCGTCTGCCTGCCGGAGGACGCGGCCAGGGTCGCGGACGCCCTGCGCGAGGTCCCCGGGGTCCAGTCCGTGCTGACCGCTGGCCTGGGGCAGGGCGCCCGGGTCGTCGACGAGGACGAGGCCGAATGACGTCCCTGACCGCTTCAGCGCCCGGCAAGATCGTGCTGCTGGGGGAGTATGCCGTCCTCTCGGGTGCCACTGCCCTCGTGGCCGCCGTCAACCGCCGGGCCCGGGTGCGACTCATGACCACGGATGCGGCAGCCGCTCCGGAACCTTCTGGACAGCCGGGCCAGCCGGGACCGGCGCAGCAGCCCAAGCCCACAGCGCATCCGCGGTGGACCGTGGATTCCCCCTCGCTCGGCATCACCGGCGCCACGGCGACCGTCACTCCCGCCGGCCACATCCGCTGGGACAGTGACCTGGCCACTGACCAGCTCGGTTTGGTCAGCACGGTGCTGGCTGCCCTGCACCGGGACGGACTGGCCCCATCGGCCAAGATCGAGCTGGACACCCACGAGCTCCACGCGGAGCAGCCCGACGCAGCGCCCGATGCAGCCCAGCGGACCCCCCCGACCAAGCTGGGGCTCGGCTCGAGTGCCGCCCTGACGGTCGCGCTCGCCGGGGCTCTGGCCGCCGCAGCGAACGGAGCGGCCCTGCGCACCGAGGACCTGCTGCGCACCCATCGCCGCCTGCAAGATGGCCACGGCAGCGGGATCGACGTCGCCGCGGCCGTGCACGGTGGGCTGCTGCGCTTCACCCCCGGGCCGCAGGGCCCGACCGTCGAAGCCGTGACGCTGCCGCCCGCGCTGAGCTGGTGCTGCGTGTGGACCGGCCGTCCCGCCTCCACCCGGGACTTCCTGACCCGGATAGCCGCGTGGCGAGCCCGTGAGCCGGACCGCCATGATGGCCTCATGGACCTCCTCGCCCAGACCAGCGCCGCCGGGGTCGATGCCGTGCACCAGCAGGACGCGGCCGCGTTCCTGTCCGCCGTCGACTCCTACGCCGTGCTGCTGAGTGAGCTCGGCACCGCGAGCGGGGCGGACATCGTCTGCGCCGAGCACCGGGCGCTGGCATCGATCGCTGAGACGAGCGGGGTGTCCTACAAATCGTGCGGGGCCGGGGGTGGCGACATCGGGGTCGCCCTCACGACCGAGCCGGACCGGCTCGACCGCTTCCGGGAGCTGGCCCAGAAGGCCGGCTTCCACCCCCTTGCCCTCACGGTGGACCCACTCGGGTTCTCCGTGCAGAGCGACCCGAACTAGCAGGAGAACACGCGTGGATTCAAGAATGCCCGGCTTCTACAAGTTGTCGGTCACCGAGCGGTTGCAGGCTCTGGTGGACCGCGGCCTGCTCGGTGCCGACGACTACCGCACGCTGACCAATGGTGGCAACACCATCGACGTCGCCCGAGCGGACAAGATGATCGAGAACGTCATCGGCGTGCTCGGCCTGCCGGTCGGGTTGGGCCTGAACTTCCTGATCAACGACAAGGACTACGTCGTCCCGCTCGTCGTCGAGGAGCCGTCGATCGTCGCGGCCCTCAGCTCCGCGGCGAAACTGGTGCGGTCCGCCGGCGGCTTCACCGCCTCGAGCACCGAGCCGATCCTGATCGGCCAGATCCAGATCGTGGACGTGCCCAACTCGGCCCGGGCCCAGGCGGTGCTGCTGCAGCGCAAGGGCGAGATCCTTGCCCTTGCCAACAGCCTGCACCCCAAGATGGTCGCCCGCGGCGGAGGTGCGCAGGACCTCGAGGTCGTCATCCACCCATCGCCCCAGGGCGGCCACGACATGGTGCTGGTGCACCTGCTCGTCAACACCTGCGACGCGATGGGGGCCAACCTCGTCAACACCATGTGCGAGGGGGTCGCCTCGTTGGTCGAGACCATCTCCGGTGGCACGGTGCTGCTGCGGATCCTGTCCAACCTCACCGACCGGGCCCTCGCCCGGGCCGAGATGGTCGTCCCGACGGCGCTGCTCGCCGGCAAGGGGTACACCGGCGAGCGGGTCCGCGACGAGATCATCCGGGCCAACGACCTGGCCATCGTCGACCCCTACCGCGCGGCTACCCACAACAAGGGGATCATGAACGGCGTCGACGCCGTCGCCCTCGCCACCGGCAACGACTGGCGGGCGCTCGAGGCCGCCGCCCACGCCTACGCGGCCCGTGGGACCGCCTACTCCTCGCTGACCAGCTGGACCAAGAACGATGCCGGGGACCTCGTGGGCAGCATCGAGATGCCCATGAAGGTCGGCACCGTCGGTGGTCCGCTGCAGAACAACCCGACCGTGGCCATGAACCACCGGATCCTCGGGGTGTCGAGCGCCCGTGAACTGGCCGAGGTGATGGGCGCCGTGGGGTTGGCCCAGAACTTCTCGGCGCTCCGGGCGCTGGTGACCGACGGCATCCAGCAGGGCCACATGACCCTGCACGCCCGCACGGTCGCCGCCGCGGCCGGCGCCGGCGCCGACGTCTTCGACACCGTCATCGAGCGGTTGCTCGACGACGGTGAGATCAAGGTGTGGAAGGCCAAGGAGATCCTCGCCGAGCTCGAGCAGGAGAAGGCATCCGGCGCAACGGAACTCGGCACAGCGGCATACGGAATGGCAGGCGCAGGTCAGGCGGAGCACGGCGCCACCGGCGGCAAGCACGTGACGGAGGACGACTACGTGGCCGGCCACGGCAAGGTCATCCTGCTGGGCGAGCACGCCGTCGTCTACGGCCGTCGCGCCATCGCCGCCCCCGTGCCGCTGGCGATCCGCGCCCGGGTCGAGGACGGCGACAACGGCATCGACCTGATCATCCCGCGGTGGGGCGTCGAGCTCCACGTCGAGCCCGGCAGCGAGTACTCCGGCGGCTTCCTCAAGTCCTTGTCCCCCATCATCGACAAGCTCGACATCGGGGACCGGTCGATGCGGATCTTCGTCCAGCCGGGCATCCCGCGCGCGATGGGGCTCGGCGGCTCGGCGGCACTGGCCGTCGCCCTGATCCGCGCCGTGGACCGGCACTGCTCGCTCGGGCTCAGCGACGCGGAGGTGTCCGCCCTCAGCTACGAGTGCGAGATGGTCGCGCACGGCACGGCCTCGGGCATCGACAACACGGTGGCCACCTACGGCTACCCCCTGCTCTACCAGCGCGGTGAGCCACCGATCATCGAGCCGCTCCAGCTCTCGCAGCCCGTCCCCCTCGTCGTGGCGATGACCGGGGTGGAGAGCCTGACCGCTGCCACGGTCGGCCGGGTCCGCGACGCGTGGAAGCGTCACCCCGCCCTGTACGAGCGCATCTTCGACAGCATCGACGACCTGACGATGCAGGGCGCCGAGGCGCTGCGCACCAACGACCTGCACCAGCTGGGTGAGCTGATGAACATCTGCCAGGGCCAGCTGAACGCCCTGCAGGTGTCCAGCGAGCAGCTCGAGGAGCTTGTCCAGATCGCCCGTCACAACGGGGCCGCCGGGGCCAAACTCACGGGCGGCGGCGGCGGCGGGTCCATCGTCGCGGTCTGTCCCGACGGCGGCGCCCAGGTCGTCGCCGCAATGCAGGAAGCCGGATATCGAGCCATGGAGGTCACCCTTGGATGACATGGGGAACGACACACACACCGGACTGATCGTCTCGGCCGACTCGGAGGAGCTGATCCTCGTCGACGGTCAGGACCGCGAGATCGGTCACGAGATCAAGTCCGTCTGCCACGACGGTGAGGGGATCCTGCACCGCGCCTTCTCGGTCTTCGTCTTCAACGACGCCGGCGAGCTGCTCCTGCAGCAGCGTCACGGCACCAAGCGGCTCTGGCCGGAGATCTGGGCCAACACCTGCTGCAGCCATCCCCGCAGGGGTGAGGCGATCGAGGAGGCCGCCCACCGGCGCCTCCAGCAGGAGCTCGGCCTCGACTGCGAACTCACCTACGTGTACAAGTT
>JBDTAU010000390.1:0-3344 GCA_039924465.1 Dermatophilaceae bacterium | reverse complement strand
GGGGTGCTGCAGGCCCTGCTCATCCGCAGGGGAGGGGAGCCGTATGCCGGTGAGCTCGCCCTGCCCGGAGGGTTCGTCCAGGTGGACGAGGACCTCGAGACCGCCGCCTACCGGGAGCTCGAGGAGGAGGCCGGGCTCGGTCGTCGTGATGTGGTGCTGGAACAGGTGGCGACCTATGGGGCCGTCGACCGCGACCCGCGGCACCGGACCGTGAGCGTCGCTTGGCTGGCCCTGGGCGCGAATCTGCCTGAGCCGCAGGCCGGCTCGGATGCCGCCGATGCGCTGTGGAAGCCGGTGCCCACGGCGTTGCGGCGCCGGCGGTCACTCGCGTTCGACCATGGCCAGATCCTCGCCGACGCCGTGGAGCGAGCCCGCGCGAAGCTCGAGTACTCGCCGCTCGCGACGGCGTTCTGCGAGGCGGAGTTCACGGTCGCCGAGTTGCGGGCCGTCTATGAAGCGGTCTGGGGGTTGTCCATGGATCCGCGGAACTTCCACCGGAAGGTGACCGGAGCTGAGGGTTTCCTCATCGAGACCGGGGAGCGGACGACCCGGGGCGGGGGCCGCCCGGCCATGCTCTACCGACGGGGACCTGCGTCGGAGATCAACCCGCCGATCTCCCGGACGTGAGGGCCTGACCCAGTGCGAAGAGGTGTGGGTCAGCGCATGTTGCCGGTGTGGCCCAGGGAGAACCGGCCGGGCTGGGGCCACACCAGCAACCCGTGCGGGCCGGGACGCACCGGGATGCGGTGCGTCACCTTCCCCGTCCTGGTGTCGAAGACGTACACCTCGGAGTTGTAGCGGCCGGACAGCCAGAGCTCGCTGCCGTCGGCCGTGACTCCGCCCATGTCAGGTGAGCCGCCGCCCGGAATGAGCCATTTGGTCACGGGGGTGAGCGTCGTCGCATCCACCACGGAGATGCTGCCCTCCATGCGATTGCTGACGTAGATGCGGCTGGCATCGCGCGAGGGGTAGAGGCCGTGGGCCCCCTTGCCGGTCGGGATGAAACGTGAGTACGTCATCGTGTGCGCGTCGATCACCCAGACGCCGTTGCGCAGCATGTCGGCGGACAGCAACCAACGACCGTCGGGGGAGAGGCGCACGTCCTGCGGCATCGCGTTCGCCCCCTTGGCAAGGCCCTGGGCCGGGCCACCCATGGCCAGCGCCTCCGCGCGTGGAGTCGCTCCGGGCGTCGCGATGGTGTTGAGGTTGATCATGGAGATGACCCGAGTGGCCTCGCCGTCGAGGACGGCGAACTTGCCGCTGAACTCGCAGCTCACGAGCAGCCTGGACAGGTCGGCGGTGTAATCGGCGTGGTTGATCCCGGCGCACGGTATCGGCACGGAGCGCACCAGCTTCATGGTCTGCGCATCCCTGACGTCAATGCGTCGGAGCCGTTCGGCCATGACCAGGGCGTAACGCCCGTCAGGGGTGAAGTAGAGGTTGTAGGGGTCGGCCACCGCGACCGGCCGCCCTGCTTTGCCGGTGCGGGGGTCTATGGGCGTCAGGGCGTTGCCGGCGTCGCTGTTGACCCAGAGCATGCGCAGGTCGTGGGAGGGCACCACGTGTTCGGGGGACTGACTGACCGGGAAGGTCCTCACCACGCGGTAGGTGGTCGGGTCGATGACCTGGACCGTGTTGGCCAGTTGGTTGGGCACATAGACCAGCCGTTTGGCCCGAAGGGCCTCGGCCGAGAGATCGCCTGCTCCGGTGTGGTCATAGACGTCCACGGTCGTGGTCGTGGATGCCGCCGGGGTCGGCGTGGTGGGCGTGGCCGAGGTGGTCGTTGCCGATGCGCGCGGGCCATCGGTCGTCGCGGTGGCGACGGGTGGCGCGGTCGGGGCGGGGGCGGTGCCGGGTGAGCACCCGGCGGCCAGCGACAGCGCCCCGACAAGCGTCGTCACGACGTGCCAACTTGCGCGGCGTCGCCATGATCGAGTCCTGCTCACGTGCCCCCCAGCAGTTCGGTGATGGTCACCGCGGTCAGCCCGCGCTGGTGCAACCCGTCAAGGATAGCGGGCAGGGCGGCTACCGTGCCCGCATGACCCAGGTGCAGGCTCACGATGCTGCCGTCACGCACCGCGGCCAGGGTCCGGTCCCGCACCGCGGCGGAGCCGGGGTCCAGGTAGTCACTCGGATCGACATCGTAGGAGATGCAGCGGTGGTAGCCGGCGGCGAGGGCGGCGGCCCGGATCGTCGGAGTGCTCGACGGGGTCCCCGAAGGGCGGAAGAGGAGTCCCGCGCTTCCGCGAACAGCAGCGACGGCCGCCGCGCCGTGGCTCACCTCGAGGTCCGCCTGAGCGGCACTCAGACGACGCATCGGCTGGTGACTCCAGGTGTGGTTGCCGAGGTCGTGACCGTCCGCGAGGATCGCCTGGCCCAACTCAGGGTTGGCGTCCAGCCACTGGCCCACGGCGAACACCGTGAGCTTGGCCTGGTGGGCGCGGGCGACGCTGAGGGCCTGCATGGTGAGGCCGCTGGGTCCGGCACCGTGGAAGGTCAGGGCAACGCGTGCCTTGCCCTTGGGGCCGGTCTGCAGATCAGGACCGCTGGTGGTGAGCACCCCGGCAGCGACCGGGGTGGCAACTGGGGGTGCCGTCGCGGGGCCCGTGGCCGAGCCTCTCGCAGTGGTTGTCGAGGGGTCTGATTCAGGGGTGCTCGCCGTCGTCCTGCTGGGCGTCTCTGGGCCGGCCGTGGTGCAGGCCGCCAGTCCTACGGCGCCGACCACGCCCGCGGCGGCGGCGAGGACCGTGCGACGCGAGGCCGTGTGGGGGAGGGCCTGGTCGTGGGCCGGGTCGGGCCCTTCACCCGTTGCCGGATGGTCAGGTGCGCCCGGATCCTCTTCTCCCGCTGGGCTCATCCGGCCCTCCTGGTCTCATCGTGGTCGCGGAGCCGGAGCAGGAACGGGGCGACTGCACCTACTGCCACGAGCACCGAGCCACCCGCAAAGATGACGGAGGCTGCCACGTCGGTCAGGTAGTGCACCCCGAGGTAGAGCCGCGACGCCGCGACCACCGCCACGAGTGGGAGACCGATCGCCCACGCCCAGCCGACCCGACGACCGGTGATGAGGAGGGCGGCGATGACGGCGAACACAGCGGCGGCCGCGAAGGCCGTGTGCCCACTGGGGTAGCTGTCGTGGGCCAACTCAGATGCCAGGGCGTGCACGGTGGCGGCCGGCGGTCGAGCACGACCCACCACGGCCTTGCCGATCTCGACGGACAGCCACCCGATGATGGTCAGCCCCACGACCGTCAGGGCCACGAACCGGCTCCTGAACCAGCTGAAGCCAAAGGCGAGCAGGAGCAGCACCGGGGCTACCTTCGGGCCGAGGGCGACGTTGACGA
>JBDTAU010000389.1:0-4615 GCA_039924465.1 Dermatophilaceae bacterium | reverse complement strand
CCCACGGGTCGCCCCGCTCGCTTGCCTGTGCGATGAGCAGCGCGGACCCGGCCACGGCGAGGCAGGCGCCGAACAGGTGCGAGATCGTGTTGAACCGCTCATCCGTCACGTGGACGCTGCCGTCCCGACTGCGCGGGGTCGAATCCACCCAGCCACCCTCTCGCGATCGTGTGCCCACGGAACTGTCGCATCTCCCTCTCGGCTGAGCAGCGATCACGGGGATCCGGTCACAGGATACGGTGCGGGCTGGGAGTAGCCGATGGAGGTGGACCATGACTGAGACCCTCAGACTCGATCTGGCGCTCGATGACCTGCCGCAGCTCAAGGCAGACCTCGCCGGGCTTCGGCCGAAGGAGATCGCCCAGTTCATGGGCCGGCTCGGCTCTCGTGACCGCGGCGTCGTCTTCCGGCTCCTCGACAAGGACGTGGCGCTGCGGGTCTTCGAATCCATGGACGCTCGGCTGGCTCGCGACTTGGTCACCAGCTTGCAGGAGGGTGAGGTGACCGAGGTCCTGGAAGGCGTCAATCCAGATGATCGGGTGGCCCTGCTCGATGAGTTGCCCGCAGGGCTCGTCGCCACCGTCCTGCGTGGCCTGTCGCCTCGCGAACGGGCCTACACGGCCCTGCTCATGGGCTATCCGGATCACTCGATCGGACGGCGCATGTCTCCGGAGTACGTGGCGGTCCGGGCCACGCAGAACTGTCATGAGGTCTTGGAGCGGGTCCGCCAACGCGGCCGAGAGGCGATCACGATCGACGCCCTGCCAGTGGTGGGGGAGGAGCGTCACCTGATGGGGGTGGTGACCCTACGGTCCGTGTTGCTCGCTGACCCCGACCGGCTGGTCAGCGAGCTCGTGGAGCACGTCGACGGCATTCCCGCCCTGATGGACGAGGAGCGCAGCGCCCGGCGCATGCTGGCCCTGGACCTGAGTGCAGCGCCGGTCGTCGACTCAGAGAACCGTCTCGTCGGGGTGCTGCCGTGGGACGACGCCGTGGACATCCTGCGGGAGGTCGAGGCCGAGGACGCCGCCCGCACCGGTGGAACGGAACCGCTGCGCCAGCCCTATCTCTCCGTGCCCGTCCTGCGCCTGGTGCGAAGCCGGATCGTCTGGCTGCTGGTGCTGGCCGTCTCCGCCGTCCTGACCGTCAGTGTGCTGGACCGTTTTGAGGATGCGCTCGCGGCCGTCGTCGTGCTGGCCCTGTTCATCCCGTTGCTGACCGGGACCGCCGGCAACACCGGCGCCCAGGCAGCCACGACGGTGACCCGTGCCCTGGCAACCGGTGAGGTTCACACCCGGGACCTGCTCGCGGTCGCCAGCCGGGAGCTGCGGACCGGCACGGTGATGGGCATCGTGCTGGGCGCCATCGCCTTCGTCCCCGTCATGCTCTTCGCCGGCAGGGACCTGGCCACCGTGGTGAGCCTGACGCTGGTGCTCGTGTGCCCGCTGTCCGCCACGGTGGGCGGGATGATGCCTCTCGCGGCGCGGGCTCTCGGCGTGGACCCGGTCGTGTTCTCCACCCCCTTCATCAGCACCTTCTGTGACGCGACCGGGCTGCTCATCTACTTCTACATCGCTATCGCGGTGCTGGGCATCTGACCCCGAAAAGCGCAGCCAGCACCGCGGCACGGCAAGATGGACCCATGTCCCCCACGCCCGATGAACAGGACCCGGTCCGCGCTGCGGTGCAGGCGTATGCCGAGATCCTGCCCGAACTCGAGGCGGCGACCGAGCGCTTCGTCGAGTTGATCACTGCCGAGCTGGACGAGGCTCGGATCAACTACCTGAGCGTGAGTGGCCGCACCAAGTCAGTGGCCTCGTTCGCCGGCAAGGCCGAACGGGCCGCGAGCGGCGAGCGGCTCTACCCCGACCCGTTGACCGACATCACCGACCAGATCGGCGTGCGGGTGATCACCTACGTCCGTGATGACGTCGCCGCCGTCGCGGACCTGTTCCGGGAGGAGCTGGCGGTGCTCGACGACCGGGACATGGGGCAGGAGACCGCCAGCGAGGGACGCTTCGGCTATGCGAGCCGGCACCTGCTCGTCGCCATCGATGCCAGCCGGACCGTTCCCCCGGAGTACGAATCGCTCCGGTTGCGCTCCGCATCGGTGCAGATCCGGACGGTGCTGCAGCACGCCTGGGCCGAGTTCGAGCACGACATCCGCTACAAGGGCACGGTCCCGGCCGAGTACGCGCCAGACCTCGACCGCCGTTTCACCCTGGCGGCCGGTCTCATCGAGCTGGCCGACCAGGAGTTCTCCGCCATCCGCGACCGGTTGCACGCCCCACCCTCCATCGAGCGACCGGCAGCAGCAGTCGTCCCGGACCCTCCGTCAGACCTGCAGTCCGACCCGCGGATCGGCACCCGGGAGCTGGCCAACTTCCTGGCATCGCAGTACAAGGCCGCCGGGTGGTCACGCACCGATCACTATGCGTGGATCTCCGGCCTGCTCCTGGAGCTCGGTGTCACCTCCCTCGATGAGCTCGACGAGCTCCTCGAGCAGGTTGACAGTGCCGCGATCAGTGCCCGGATGGGCTACAAGTACCCACCCGGCGCCGTCCGGCTCCTCGATGACGCCCTCCTCGATGTCTACGGCGAGCGCTACGTCAGGCTGCACGGCAACGCTCACCGCATGGAGTCGCTCCAGGCTCGCCTCGCCACGATGCGTGGCCCGCTCGCCTGACGGGCTGGGCACGCCCGGGCCGTCAGGTGAACCGGTCGGACCGATCAGTCCGACCCACCGATATCGACCTGATACGCCTCGTAGATGAGGTCGGAGCCAGTCTGTCGGTGCCGCACGAGTTGGCCCATGAGCGCAGTGACCTCTTCACGGAAGACCGGCAGGTCAGCCAGAGTCCCCCCGTGCTCGAGGACGACGAGGAAGCCACCGATGGCCTCGTGATAGCGGAGGTGCTCATGGGTGAGCCGGTCGACCTTGCCCGACAACCGCGGGGCGCCCCGCCGGACCTTGTCGTAGAGCCCGCCCCGGCCCTCGGTCAGCTCGATGTGGTCCTGGAAGTCGTGATGCAGCTCGGCCAGCGCGGCCCGGACCCGCTCGCGCCACGCACCGCCCCTGGCGATCGGTGCGGCCAGAGCGTCATCGACTGCGGCCACCGAGTCGCGCAACTCGGAGCGGTGGGCGCGCACCCGGGCCAGGTACTCCACCAACTCCGACGCGGCCGGGCCCGTGCCAGTCGTGGTATCCGGGCTGGTCTTGGTATCCGTGCCGGTCTTGGTATCCGTGCCGGTGTCTGGCCCGTCCACGTCCATGACGACCTCCCGCGAGTAGAAGTTCCATGGTCCCCCGTGCCACGACGCCCGTCCACCCCTACCCGGCGATAGCGTTGCCCCCATGGCCACAACCGCGCGCAACGTGCTCGGCGGCGAACTCGAAGAGTGCGGTCGCGACCCGTTAACCGGCTTCTATCGGGACGGCTGCTGCCGGACCGGGCCCGAGGACCGTGGCAACCACACGATTTGCGCCGTCGTGACGACCGAGTTCCTCGAGCACCAGCGCAGCGTGGGCAACGACCTGGTGACTCCGATGCCGGAGTGGCACTTCCCCGGCCTGACGCCCGGGGACCGGTGGTGCGTCGTCGCCGTCCGGTGGTTGCAGGCCCAGCAGTCCGGGTGCGCAGCCCCGGTCGTCCTCGCTGCCACCCACGAACGAGCACTCGACGTGGTGCCGCTGCAGTTGTTGCAGGCCTACGCCGCGGACATCCCGGACGATCCGAGCTCACTGCTCTGACCCCGGCCGCTGATCTGTGAGAGTTTGGTGTCCCGAGCCCGTACCTGAAGGAGTATGACTATGTCGTTGTTCGACAAGATCAAGCAGAAGGCCGAGGATCTCGGTCTTCCCGAGAAGGCCGGACAGGTGCAGGAGGCCGCGACCAAGGCAGCCGCGCAGGCCAAGGAGAAGGCCGGCGACTTCGCCGAGCAGAACAAGGACAAGGTCGCCGGCGCGCTCGACAAGGCGACCCAGGTCATCGACGAGAAGACCGACGGCAAGTATCACGACAAGGTGGCCAAGGCGACCGGGGCGGTGGCCAAGGGCGTCGACAAGGTCGCCGAGGGCTCGGGGCGCCAGCCGGGCACACCAGAAGGCAAGGCTCCCGACACGGCCCCCGAGCCTGAGGAGTGGCAGCCGCCGTCGGGCATCCCGCCGGTCGACCCGCTCTGAGCCGTCGACCCGCTCTGAGCCGTCGACCCGCTCTGAGCCGTCGACCCGCTCTGAGCCGTCGACCCGCTCTGAGCCTCAGAGCGCGGCGATCACCTCGTCGAACATCGCTTCGGTCAACGTGCCCGTGAAGGTGTTCTGCTGGCTGACGTGATAGGAGCCGAGGAGCCGGATCTGACGTCCGGTGCCCGTGGTGAGGAGCGCCTGCGCCCCATGTCCGAAGCGCGGCTTGGGGCGCGGCACCTCCCAGCCTCGACGCCGGGCCGCGCCGAGCGCCGCGTCCCAGCCGATCAAACCGAGCGCCAACATCGACTCGAGGTAGGGCTCGGCGAGAGCGAGATCCCGGTCCAGCCAGTGACCGCAGGTGTGCTTCTCCTGCGTGGTCGGCTTGTTGGCGGGTGGCGCACACCGGACCGCTGCCACGATCCGCAGCCC
>JBDTAU010000388.1:0-7004 GCA_039924465.1 Dermatophilaceae bacterium | reverse complement strand
CAGGCCGTGCCGCCAGTTGCCGAGCAGCGCCGGAAGCGGCAGCACGCTGAGCCCGACCCCCAGCAGCGCGAGCGGTCCCACCCGGGCCAGCAGGGGACGGTTCACCGTCTCACCGGCAGCACCCGTGCCTGGTCCGGGTCTGGGTGCTAGCTCGGGTGCCGGGCCGGGTTCTGGGCCGGACTCGAGGAGGGGCTCAACGCCGGGCTCGCCTGTCGGGGCTTGGCCCAGCGAGGGTTGCTCCGTCGGGTGCTCCAGGTGCACGACCTGGTCCGCAGCGTCGATGACCCCCGGGTCGTGGGTCGTCACCAAGACTCCGCTGCCCTCTCGTCGGGCGAGGTCGAGCACCCCCAGGACGGCCGACCAGGTGAGCCGGTCCTGGCCCACCGTCGGCTCGTCGGCGAGCACCAGCGCCGGCCCATGGGCCACTGCGGCCGCGACGGCGAGCCGTCTCTGCTCACCACCGGAGAGGTTGCGCGGGTCCACCTGCGCCAGGTGGGCCAACCCGAGCGCCTCGAGGAGGGCATCGACGCGGCGGGCCGCGAGGTCGCGATCAAGCCCCACGGCATACGGCGTCGTGAGCACGTCCTCGCGCACGGTGCGCCCGACGATCGAGGTCGCGGCCCGCTGCGGCACCCAGGCGACCGCCCGGGCCAGGTCGACCGAGGCCCAGTCCTCGGGCGGCGCGTCGCCCTCGGCGGAGATGGCCTCCGCGAGGGTCACGGTGCCGGAGGCCAGTTCGACGAGGCCGCCGAGGGCCGCCATCAGGGTCGACTTCCCGGCCCCGCTCGGCCCGACCAGCGCCACGCTGGCCCCGGCCGGCACCGACAGGTCCGTGTCTCGGACCGCGACGGTCGTCCTCGACGGCTCGCCGAGTCGACGGCTGCGGTGCTCCACGGTCACGCCCTTGCCCGTGACGACCGGAGCGTCGCGGGCCACCAGCCCGGCGGTCGGCGCGGCCAGGGTCGGCACCTCGAGGGCCAGCGGCGACGGAGCGGGAGCACCCGGCACCCAGATCCCCTGAGCGAGCAGCGACTCCCCCTCTGCGGCGAGGACTCGGCTCGGCTCCCCGTCCGCGACGACGGCGCCGCTGGCGTCGAGCACGATCAGCCGGTCGACGAGATCGACCCAGCCGTCCAGCCGGTGCTCGACGACGACCAGCGTCAGCCCGCGCCGGGCCACGACCGTGTCGACGACTCTGCGGACCGTCGCGGCCGTCCCCGCGTCCAGCATGGCGGTGGGTTCATCGAGCAGCAGGACCTGTGGCGACAGGGCGAGCGCCCCGGCCAGCGCCAGCCGCTGTGACTCCCCGCCACTCAAGGTGGACGGCGAGGCGTCCTGCGCCATCACCAGGCCGACCTCGGCGAGCACCTCGGAGACGACTGGTGGCATCGCCGCTGGTGGCACCCGGACGTTCTCCAGGCCAAAGGCGACGTCCCGCCCGATCCGTGAGGCGACGACCCCCGCCCCCGGATCCTGCAGGACCAGACCCACGGCGCCGGGCAGGTGTTGCGGGTCGTCGCCGTCGACGGCGACCGTCCCGGACAGCTCCCCCGCGTCAGCCGTCAGGAGCAGACCGGCCAGCGCCCGCAGCAACGTCGACTTGCCGGAGCCGCTCGGGCCGGCGAGCAGGACGCGCTCCCCGGGGCGGATCGTCAGGTCGAGGTGCGAGAGGACCGGCTGTTTGCGCCCGAAGGGACGCCAGCTGAGGTCCACGACCTCGACCCCGGCGCCGCCCAGCCCCGCCGAGCGAGCTGGGCCGCCAGGACCGACCTGCGAGGCCTTGCTCGTCGGGCCACCTGCACCCCCAGAGCCGATCACGTCTCCCCCTGCCGCCCGCACCCGCTCAGACAGCGCTCTGCTCCCGGACCTCCTGCCCGGGCGGGAACGGGTTGAGCGCTCCCGCCCGGGCCAGGAGCCGGGTGATCGCGACGGCGAGCAGCGAGCCAAAGATCGCCACCGAGCCGCCGAGCAGGAACAGGTAGGCGAGCTTGTAGCCGAAGCCCCAGTCGGTCCAGTAGGAGTACCACTCGTAGACAGCCTCGAACGCCCCACCGAGGAAGCCGCCGATGAGCAGCGGAGCCCAGCGGAAGACGGCATACCCGAAGAGAGCGAAGCCGATCTCGACACCGAGTCCCTGGACGAGTCCGGACACGAGGGTGGTCAGGCCCCACTGGGTGCCGACGAGGGCCGAGACGATCGCTGCGAGCAACTCGGTGAAGATCGCGGCACCGGGGCGCCGGATGACGAGCATCCCGACGATCCCGGCGACGAGCCAGGGCCAGGCGAAGAGGGCGCTGAGCGGGGGGAACCCGGCCGAGACGGCCTTGGACGGGGCCTCGTAGGCCAGTCCCCAGCCCCAGTAGGCGATCCCGAAGGCGACGCCGAGGAAGGCGCAGGTCAGCAGGTCGATGGTCCGCCAGCGCGTGAGTGGTCCGGATGCGGTGATGCTGGTCATGATGTGGTGCTCCCAAGGGTCCGTGGATGGATGCCTCAGGGAGGTCGCACAGCGGCATACGGACGGTATGTCGTGGTGCGACCTGAGAATTTCCCGACTTCCTTCGCCGGTGCTAACCGGAGCAGGTTCGAGGGTCTGCGGCCCGGCGATCATGCTGCCGGCCGCACTCTCAGCGCGTGGAGCGCTCCCCTGTCGTGACGAGGTGGTGCGTGTCTTCAGTTGTGACGAGAGTGACTTTACCCCGCTGACCGTGGCAGAGTCACAGCATGGGTAAGAAGGACGTGCAGAAGACCAGTGCCGAGCCGGCCGACGAGGAGAAGTACACCGTTGCGGGTGGCCTGGTCTGGAAGGTGCTGAGCGCGGGCGCGATCATCGCCGCCAGCAAGGCCGCCAACACGGTGACCGCCAAGGGGTGGAGTGCCTTCACGGGTCGATCGGTTCCGCTGAAGTCCAACTGGGACAAGGCCAACGTCAAGGACGTCGTCGCCTATTCAGCGATCTCCGCAGCGCTGCTCACCGGGGCCAAGGTGGCCACGGAGCGCAAGCTCGCCGAGTACTACCGCCAGTCGGCGGGACACCTGCCCAAGGCGATCGCCGACCCCAAGCTGACCAAGGCGGAGAAGAAGGCCGAGAAGGCTGCGAAGAAGCAGTTGAAGAAGTCGGCCGCGTCGGTCGACCAGACCGTCGAGCAGCTGCGTCCCTGACGTCGCTGACGTCGGTCGCGGCTCGCACGTCCAGGGCTCACACGTCCAGGGCGCGCACGAGCGGCACGCCCACGCGGTAGGACAGGTGCAGGTGGCTCGGTCCGTCGATGACCGCGAACTCGGCGGGCCGCCCCGGGGCCACTCGCCGATCGAGTCCCAGCGAGCGGGCTGACACGGCGGTCGCGGCGTGCAGCGCCTCGGCCGGGGTCAGGCCCATCTCCCGCACTGCGAGCGCGATGGCCAGCGGCATCGACGACGAGTAGCAGGTGCCGGGATTGCAGTCCGAGGCCAACCCGACCTCAACCCCCGCATCGATCAACCGTCGGCCGTCCGGGTAGGGAGAGCGCGTCGAGAACTCGACGCCGGGCAGCAGGGTGGCGACAGTTGTCCCCCGGGCCGCCGCGAGCGCGTCGATGTCCGTGTCGGTCAGGTAGGTGCAGTGGTCGACGCTGGCAGCGCCGAGGTCGCAGGCCAGTTGGACCCCCGGTCCGGGCCCGAGCTGGTTGCCGTGGACCCTCAGCTTGAGGCCCGCCGCGCGCCCGGCCTCGAGGATGGTGCGGGACTCGTCCCCATCGAAGGCGTGCGCGGAGTGCGGCTCGCAGAAGACGTCGATGTAGGCCGCTGGGCTCGCCTCCGCGCCATCGGCCACGAGGGCCTCCAGCATGGGACCGGTGACGAGGTCGACGTAGCCAGCCCGGTCCTGGGCGTACTCGGCCGGGACGACATGGGCGCCGAGGAAGGTGGTGTGATCGGTGAACTCGCGGGCGATCCGCAGGGCACGTAGCTCGTCCTTGAGCGTGAGGCCGTAGCCGCTCTTGATCTCGACCGTTGTCGTGCCCTGGGCCCGCATCTCGGCCACCCGATGGGCCACGAGGGCCCGCAGCTGGTCATCGGACGCTGCTCGCGTGGCGGCCACGGACACGGCGATGCCGCCGCCGTCGTAGCGCGCCCCGGTCATCCGGGCCGCGAACTCGGCCGAGCGGTCCCCGGCGAAGACGAGGTGGGAGTGCGAGTCGACGAAGCCCGGGATGAGCGCCCGGCCCTCGAGGTCGAGCCGCTCATCGGCCTCTGGAGCCTCAGCAGCTGCGCCGACCCAGTCGATGACGCCATCTCGGACGATGACGGCGGCGTCCCGCACGATCCCGAGCAGCCGGTCCCCAGGGTCCTGGTGGGCCTCCCCACGGGTCGGGTCGTTGGTCGTCAGCTCGGCGATCCCGGTGATGAGGACCGCGCGCCCGGGCGTCACTGGGCCCCTCCGTGGACGACGCGCTCGATCGAGGTGGCCAGCAGGTGGCCGACGTCACCGATCCGATGCTGCCCGTCGGACACGATGACCCGGCCACCGACGACGACCGTCGAGACGTCCGAGGCCACCCCGGAGTAGATGATCTGCTCCGGCGCCGAGCCCGCCGTGTTGACCGTGTCGGTCCGCACCGTGATGAAGTCGGCGAGCGCGCCCTTGCTCAGGTGGCCACCGTCGGACCAGTCCAGGGCCCGGTAGCCGTTGAAGGTCGCGGCCAGCAGCAACTCCGAGGGAGCGAAGCGGTCTCGTTCGTTGGTCACGAGCCGCTCGTGCATCTCCAGGCCGCGCAACTCCTCGAAGGGGTCGATGATGACGTGCTGGTCCGAGCCGAGACTGATCGGGGACCCCGCGTCGTGCAGCGCTCGGGCCGGACCGATACCGTCCGCGAGGTCGCGCTCGGTCGTCGGGCAGAAGCAGGCACCGGTCCCGGTCCCGCCGAGCAACTCGATGTCGCCATCAGTCAGGTGCGTCGCGTGGACGCTCGTCAGCCTGGCCCCCAGCGCCCCGGCCTCGTCGAGCAGTTGGGTCGGGGTGCGGCCGTAGTACATCTGTGCGGCGAGGTTCTCGCCGGGCTGCTCGGACAGGTGCACGTGCAGCGGCAGGTCCCCGGCCGCCTCGACGACCTGGGGCAGGTCCTCGCGTCGGACCGCCCGCACCGAGTGGATCGCCGCGCCGAGCCGGACCTGGTCCGTTCCATCACGCCTCGAGCTCATCCGCTCCGCCCACGCATCGACGGTGCCGTCGCTGAAGCGCCGCTGACCCGGGTGCAACGGGGTGTGGCCGTCCCCGCTCAGGCCTCCTTCGAGGTAGCACGTGTCGAGCAGCGTCAGCCGGATGCCCGCGTCCTCGGCGGCCTGGCGCAGAGCCAGACCCATCGCATTCGGGTCGCCGAACGGCTTGCCACCGGGACGGTGGTGCACGTAGTGGAACTCCCCGACGACGGTGATCCCAGCGAGGGCCATCTCGGCGTAGACCGCCCGGGCCAGCGCCAAGTACGTATCCGGGTTGAGCTGCGCCGCAACGGAATACATCGCCTCACGCCAACTCCAGAAGTTGCCGCCGGCTCCATTGACCCGGCCGCGAAGGGCCCGGTGGAAGGCGTGACTGTGCGCGTTGGCCATCCCGGGCAGCGTGACTCCGGCCAGCCGCACGTCGTCGGGCTCGGGATCGAGGCCGCTGCGCACGTCCTTGATGACCCCGTCGCCCACGACGATGCGGACTCGCCGGGCAAACCCGCCTGTCAGCCAAGCACTTTCGCACCAAAATGCGGTCATCAGTCAGCCTTCTCCCGGCTACAAAGGTCGGTCACGACACGGGCCAGTGCCCTGACTCCGTCGTGGCAATCACTCGCCGCGGCGAACTCGACGGGCGAGTGGGACACCCCGGTCGGGTTGCGGACGAAGAGCATCGCGGTGGGGGTCCCATAGGTGGCGAGGATGCCGGCGTCGTGTCCGGCGCCGGTACCGAGCATCGGGGCGTCGGGCAGTATGCCGCTCAGCCGGGTCGCGAGGTCGGAGTCGAAGCGGGTCGTGGCGGTCCACGACTCCTCCTCCTGCGTGGCGCCGTGTTCGGCTGCGGCACTGAGGACCCCGTCGACCGTGGCCCGAACGGCGCTCTCGTCCGAGCCCCGCGCGTCGAGCCAGGCCGTGACCCGACTCGGGATGGCGTTGACCCCGCCGGGCTCGACCCGGACCTTGCCGACCGTGGCGACGCACCCGTGCTCCGCAGCTGACGCGCGCGCTGCCTGGACGACCTGGGCCAGTCCGAGCATGGCGTCCCGACGGTCCTCGAGGCGCGTCGTGCCGGCATGGTTGGCCTCGCCGGGGATCTCGATCCGCCACCGGCCGTGGGGCCAGATGTCCGTGCCGATGGCGACGGCCCGGGCCGGGTCACTCAGGTCCTCGGAGCCGTCGGGCGCGAGGGCGAGGGCCTTGCCCTGCTCGACGTGCAACTCGACGAAGGCACCGACCCGTCGCAGGGCCTGCTCATCGACCCCCATCGTCGCGGGGTCGCGACCCGCGTCGCGCCAGGCCTGCGCCATGGTGATGCCGTCGGCATCGGTCAGCGCGAGGGCCCGCTCGGCGGGCAGCGCCCCGGTGATGATGCGGGAGCCGGCGCAGGCGATGCCGAAGCGGGCCCCCTCCTCGTCGACGAAGTTGACGACCCCGAGGGGGAGGTCGGGGGTGACGCCCTCGGCGCGGAGGGCATCGATGACGGCCAGGGCGCTGACCACGCCGAGGGGCCCGTCGAAGGCCCCGCCGTCGGGCACTGAGTCCAGGTGCGACCCGATGACGACCCCAGGCTCGGTGTCGGGGTCGCCCCACCAGGCCCACTGGTTCCCGGCCCGGTCCTGCACCACGTCAAGGCCCCGAGCGCTGCACTCACCCATGAACCACTCACGCAGATCATGGTCGGTGCGGCTCCACGCATACCGCCGGTAGCCGCCGGTGGACGGCTCACGACCCACCGGCGTGAGGTCTGCCCACATGCGATCAAAGCCGGACAACGCTGTCTTCACCACAACTCCAAACCTAGGCTGTCA
>JBDTAU010000387.1:0-4205 GCA_039924465.1 Dermatophilaceae bacterium | reverse complement strand
CTCGTGGGCGTCGACCAACGCCACCGCCACGTGTCCCGGCAGCCCGGGTGCAGCACCCTCGACAGCCAGCCACGGCGCTCCGGCCCACTGGGCTCGCGAGGCCTCAGCGAGCTCGCGAACGGCCGGTTCGGCCTGCTCCAGGGCCGTCTGCCACTCGGCGTCACCGCCGCGGGCCAGCAGCAACCGGCCTGACGCCGTGCTCAGCGGGGGCCGGACCGCGTGGGCGTCGCGATAGAGCCCAGCCTCCGAGCCGTCCACCCGATCGAGGGTCACCAGCGCGGACCGGACCATCGCCTGTACGAGGATGGTCCCGCCGACCAGGTCACGCAGTTGCGTCAGGTAGGGCGCGACCGCGCCGATGATCGGCAGCCGAGCGAGATACCGGTGCGACAGGCGCACCAACTCCGGTCCCAGGCCGTAGCGGGAGGATCGGGGATCCTGCTCGACCAGGTCGGCCAGCACGAGCGATCGCAGCAGTCGGTGCACGGTCGGCACGGACATCTGCGAACGCTCCGCAAGGTCACTGAGGTGCTGGTGGGCGGGACCCTCACCGAGCAGTTCCAGCAGCGTCACGGCGTTGCGCACCGTGCCGAGACTGCCCCTCTGGTCCCGAAGCTCTGTCGACGGCACGCGCGGACCTCTCTCCCAGTCACCTCGGTACGACCGGGGCGCACCACAGTCCGGCCCGGCGGAATCGCACTCTATCTGATCGTTATGTGATTCCAGCCAAAGTACTTGCCTTTTCACTATATGAAAAGGCATGATCATCTCGAGCGACCCAACGAGGTGGTCGCCCTGGAGGGAGGACTCCTGTGAAACCTGGGCTTACCCGGGCGTACCAGCACACGCTGAGCTCCTCGGCCGTCCCGGCCGGTCAGCCACTGCTCGAGGTCCGCGACATCGGTCTGCGCTTCGGTGGCGTCCACGCGCTCGCCGACGTCGGCTTCACCGTGACGCAGGGGCACATCCACGCGGTCATCGGCCCCAACGGCGCCGGCAAGTCCAGTCTGCTCAACTGCGTCAGCGGCCTCTACCACCCGCAACAGGGCAGCATCGTCCTGCACACCGGGACCGAGGGCACCTCGCACGAGTTGACCCAGCTGCCGCCGCACCGCATCGCCCGGCTCGGCGTCGCGCGCTCGTTCCAGAACATCGAGCTCTTCGCGCAGCTGACCGTGCTCGAGAATCTCATGCTGGGTCGACACATCCACATGAGCCAGAGCGTGCTCGCCTCGCTGCTGTGGTTCGGTCCGGCCAAGCGCCAGGAGATCGCCCACCGCGGCCTCGTCGAGGAAGTCATCGACCTGCTCTCCCTCCAGGCGTTCCGCCACCAGCCCGTCGGCTCCCTCGCCTACGGGATCCAGAAGCGCGTCGAGCTCGGCCGGGCCCTCTGCATCCAGCCCTCCCTGCTCCTGCTCGACGAGCCCATGGCCGGCATGAACGCCGAGGAGAAGGAGGACATGGCGCGCTACATCCTCGACGTCCACGAGTTGGCCGGGGTCACCGTGATCCTCATCGAGCACGACATGGCCGTGGTCATGGACATCTCCAACCGCGTCAGCGTCCTCGACTTCGGCCGCCTGATCGCCGACGGCACCCCGGACGAGGTCAAGGCCAACCCCAAGGTCGTCGAGGCCTACCTCGGCGCCGAGGAGCACTGATGGCAAAGGAAGAAACCATGGCGTATGCCGCCCAGCCGGCGACCCGGGAAGCGCGCGGTACCGCGGCGCCCAGCACCGCGGCATACGGCACGGCCCCCGAGAGCACGTTCCCTCGCCTGCTCGCGACGCTCGCCGGCGAGCGACCCGAGCAGACCGCCCTGCAGGAGAAGCGCTACGGCATCTGGCAGCCGATCACGTGGCGCCAGTACGACGAGCGGGTGCGTGACTTCGCGCACGGGCTCGCAGCCCTGGGCGTCGAGCGCGGCGAGATCGTCGCCGTCCTCGGGGACAACCGGCCCGAGTGGCTCATCGCGGAACTCGCAGCCCAGAGCATCGGCGCTGCGGTCGTCGGCATCTATCCCACGAGCATCGGTGAGGAGCTGCGCCACATCCTCACGCTGGCCCACGTCAAGGTCGTCGTCGCCGAGGACCAGGAGCAGGTCGACAAACTGATCCGGCTCCGGGACGAGACGAACAGCGGGGCGTCGCCGCACGACGAGGCGGGCAACGGCACGGGCAACGGCCCGGGGAGCAACCTCCTCGTCCAGACCGTCGTCTACTACGACCCGCACGGCCTCGAGCAGTACACCGAGGACTTCCTGCGCGACTTCGTCGACGTCGAGGCCCTCGGTCGTGACTGGGGTGCGGAGCGTCCCAGCTGGCTCGACGAGCAGATCGCCGCCGGTGACTGCGACGACGTCGCCGTGATCTGCACGACGTCGGGCACGACGTCGCGTCCCAAGCTGGCCGAGCTGTCCCACGCCAACCTCCTGGCGATGGCCGAGCACCTGACGACGATCGACCCGATCGGCCCCAAGGACCGCTACGTCTCCTTCCTGCCGTTCGCCTGGATCGGCGAGCAGATGTTTGCCGTTGCCTGCGGCCTCTCCCGCGGGCTGACCCTCTCCTTCCCGGAGGACAGCGCCACCCAGAAGGCCGACATGCGCGAGATCGGCCCGGACGTGATGTTCTCGCCGCCGCGCATCTGGGAGTCGATGCTGTCCGAGGTGCAGGTGCGCATCGACGAGGCCGGAGCCCTCAAGCGCAAGGTGTTCGGCTGGGGCTACTCCATCGGGGACCGCGTCGCCGAGCGCCGGATGCAGGGCAAGAGCGCTGGGGGCCTGACCGTGCTGTACGCCATCGCCGACCAGGTCGCACTGCGCCCGGTCCGCGACCAGCTCGGCCTCGCCCGGATCCAGCACGCCTACACCGGAGGCGCGCCCCTCGGGCCGGACGTCTTCCGCTTCTTCCACGCGATCGGCGTCAACCTCAAGCAGATCTACGGCCAGACCGAGATCTGTGGTCTCGCCGTCGTCCACCGCGACGACGACATCGCCTTCGCGTCGGTGGGCACTCCCATCCCGGGCACGGAGATCGAGATCACCGATGCCGGTGAGATCCTGCTGCGCTCCGCCTCGGTGTTCAAGGGCTACCACCGCAACCCGGAGGCAACCGCCGAAGCCGTCGATGCCGACGGCTGGCTGCACACGGGCGACGCCGGGTTCATCGACGAGCGCGGGCACCTCGTGGTCATCGACCGCGCCAAGGACGTGCTGACCACCTCCGACGGGACGCGCTTCTCCAGCGCCTTCATCGAGAACAAGGTGAAGTTCTCGCCCTATGTCGAGGAGGCCGTGACCTTCTCGGGCGACGACGGCATGACGGCGCTCATCACCATCGACCCCATGACGACCGGGGCATGGGCGGAGCACGAGCGGCTCAGCTACACCACCTACACCGACCTGGCCGGCAAGCAGGAGACCCGTGACCTCATCGCCGAGGAGGTGCAGCGCTCCAACGAGGACCTCCCGGAGAGCATCCGGATCAAGCGACTCGTCTTGCTGCACAAGCAGTTCGACCCCGACGACGACGAGATCACCCGCACCCGCAAGGTCCGGCGCAACGTCATCGCGCAGCGCTACAGCGACATCATCTCGGCCCTCGCCGAGGGAGCGGACGAGGTCTCGTTGCGCAGCCTGATCAGTTATCAGGACGGCAGCTCCGTCGAGCGCAACCTCGTCCTGACCATCGTTGACCTGACCACCTTCCGGGCACCCGAGGGCCGGGGCCGCCGACCTGTCTGGAGTGGACGCCGATGAGCACCTTCATCTCGCTGACCGTCTATGGCCTGTCCGACGGAGCGCTGCTCGCCCTCGCGGCCCTGGGCTTCGTGCTCATCTACAAGGCGACCCGAGTCATCAACTTCGCCCAGGGCGAGTTCCTCCTCGTCGGCGCCTACATGTTCTACACCGGCTTCGTCATCTTCAAGCTGCCGTTGATCGGCGCAGCGGTCTTCGGGGTGCTGGTCGCGATCGTCCTCGGTATCGTCGTCGAACGCTTCATCCTGCGGCCGCTGATCGGAGAGAACCCGATCAGCGTCATCATGGTGACGATCGGGCTCTCGTCCGTCCTCAAGGCGGTCATCCAGATCTTCTTCGGCACGGCTCCCAAGTCGCAGCCCCGGATCCTTCCCACCGGGAGCATCGACCTGGCCGGTGTGACCGTCCCGGTCAACCGCCTCGTCGTCATCCTGATCGCCGCGAT
>JBDTAU010000386.1:0-4393 GCA_039924465.1 Dermatophilaceae bacterium | reverse complement strand
TCGTCGTGCTGCGCACCCTCGCCCCCGCCCTGCTCGGCGCCCTCCTCGGAGCCATCGCCGGCCAATGGCTCACCACGACCTGGCACGTCCAACCCACCCTCGCATTCGCGGCCGCGACCGCCGTCCTGGCAACCCTCACCGCCGCCGTCAGTGCCGTGCTCCCCGCCGCCTTCGCCGCCCAACGCGACCCCGTCGCCGTCCTACGCACCCCATGACGCGGGCACCGGCACGAGGCATCATGTCCGAGAGAAGCCAGGGACGCACGCGATCGGTCATTCGTGGAGGTGCGCCTCTGTGACGGTGTCCCATTCGTACATGCGTCGGTCGCGGTGCATGCGGATGAGTGACGCTTGGCCGTACGTGGCGCTGACGGGGCTGGTCGGCTCGGCCATATCGAGCGCATGGCGAATCGGGGTCGCGTCTGCATGATCGTTGCCGTAGGCGGCTGAGGTGTGGGCACGGAAGGCGTCGGGGTTTTCGGGGCACCAGCCCCATGCGTCTGTGATGCCGGCGCGGATCTCGTGGCGTAGGTAGGCGTACGCGTCGGGGTTGCTGGGCGGTAGTGCGATGGCCTCGCGGAAGATGACGGCGCGCTGGAAGGTGGACGTGATGGGGTCGAGTTTGGTCGTAAGCTCAGCGACCGCCGAAGAGGTCGTTGCCGACAAATTCGCGGACGACCACCCGGCGCCAGCCTTGCCCTGACGCCAGCCGGCATGAAGACGGTGACACGGCGCAAGAAGCGCTCCCCGCCCGCCCTGTTGACGTCTCAGTGAGGCTCCGACAGCAACTCACCGACCGTGCCAACCCCGCCTCCGTCGTACCCCCACCGAAACCCGGAATCTCATGGCCCACACACCTCATGCATTGTCGGCGCAGTTCCGGCGGACGAAATTGCTTCAGCGGCCCCAGGTGTAGGGACCCCGCGGACGACCTACGGGCTGTTGCAAGTGCTCCAAGTCGGTCAAGACGCTGCGCCACCGCCCGTCGGTCAGGTCCCCGCGAGCGGCGCGGTCTCCCAGTTCTCGCAGCACCCGTCGGCAGGCCGCAGGCGATTCGAGGACGGCCCGGACCTGGTCCTCTATCGAGACCTCCGTGGCGATGTACCGGATTCCGACCGCTCCGCTCGCAGCCGCGCGTCGCTCCTCCGATGCTGCCCGGCGACACTCCGGCGAACACCAGAGCTTGGGACGTCCTGGTCGGCGCGGCCGCATCTCGGCAATGGTCTGACCGCACCGAGGGCACTCATGGACTCCACGACCGTCGGGAGTCATTGGGTCTGTTCCAAGCCAAGGGTCCAGGTGATCACGGTGGCCGCCCGCCAGCGCAGGTGCTTCCCGATCCGCATCCCCTTCGGTCCGTAGCCCGTGGTCCGCCAGGAGTAAATCGTCTGCTTGGGCACCCCGAGGTAGTTGGCAAGGTCGTCGATGTCCCACAACTCCTGATGGTCCATCGGCCTGGCTGGTCGGTGTGCCGGCAGCTGAGGTGTGGTCTGCGACGCGCGCGCCGTCGCGTTCTGGTGTTCCCCGAGGCTGTCCCACAGCCCTAGCTGCTCCTGGCCCTTCCCGTTCTGGCTCATGACGACGATCTCCTTGTGAATGTGGTGGATTCGACCTGTCATTGACCAATGCCGCCGAGTGGTGCCCTGGCGGTCACCTGCAGGGATATCGCTGGCCCGTCAGCAACCATCCCTGAATGTCCGCAACGGACCACCAGTCCGCCTCGACGGCCGTCGGCGGCGGCGGTTACCGTGGCACATCTCAGAGAGGAACGCGATGGCTTCCATCACCCACCAGAACCGGCAAGTCGATGCCTGAGGGAGTCAGCCGTCGCGGCGAGTCCTGGCGTGCCCGGTACCGCAACCCCGACACGGGTCGCCAGCACGAGCGGTCCTTCCCCAGACAGGCCGATGCCGTCCGGTGGAGGCGCCAGCAACTCGACGCCCTCGACCGCGGGCGGTGGGTCGATCCCGAGGCGGGAAGAGTCTCGTTCTTGCGCTACTTCGAGGCGTGGGAGCGCGACCAGGTCTGGACGGACGGCACCCGACGGGCGATGTCACTAGCCGCACGGTCGACCACTTTCGCTGACGTGGACCTGCGTCGGGTCCGGCCCAGCCACGTCGAGGGATGGGTGAAGTCGATGACAGTGGCCACGCCCGACCGGCCGCGGGCACTGGCGCCCGGCACGATCAAGACCCGGTTCGTCAACGTACGCTCGGTGTTCCGGGCCGCTGTACGGGACGGGATGATCGCGGTCGACCCCACGGCTCAGGTCAGACTCCCCCGCCTGCGCAAGCGCGAGGCCGCCATGACAATCCCGTCGCCAGAGGTCGTCCGACGCATCTTCGACGCGTCCGACTCACGGTTCAGGGCGTTCGTCGGACTATGTGCGTTCGCCGGCCTACGCCTCGGCGAGGCCGCCGCGCTTCGGGTCGACGACATCGACTTCCTGCGCCGACAGGTCCACGTCAGCCGACAAGTGCAACGCCTCAACGGCGGGGCGGTCGAGATCAGGCTTCCGAAGTACAACTCAGAGCGAACCGTCCACGCCCCGGACGCGCTCATCGAGATGCTCGCCCAGCACGTGGCGCTGGGCCTCACCAGCGACTGGATCTTCGCCGGCGTCGATGACGTCCCTCCGCACCAGAACACCATCGGCTACCGCTGGCGGACGACACTGTCCAGAGCCGGCGTCTTGGGCGTCCGGTTGCACGACCTCCGGCATTTCTTCGCCTCCGGGCTCATCGCCTCCGGCTGCGATGTCGTGGCCGTCCAGCGGGCACTGGGGCACGCCAAGTCGACCACCACGCTGACCACGTATGCCCACCTGTGGCCGACCGCTGAGGACCGCGTGCGCGACGCGTCAGCCCGCCTCGTGGCCGAGGTCCTAGGCTCTGGAGAGGGCACTGTGAGGGCAGAAGACGCCTAAATAGGCTCTGACCTGCGGCTTTACACGTTGAAGCGGAACTCGACCACGTCGCCGTCGCTCATGACGTAGTCCTTGCCCTCGATCCGCACCTTGCCGGCCGCCTTGGCTGCGGCCATCGAGCCGGCCGAGACCAGGTCGTCGAAGGAGACGACCTCTGCCTTGATGAAGCCGCGCTGGAAGTCGGTGTGGATGACGCCGGCCGCCATTGGGGCCGTCCACCCCTTGCCGATCGTCCAGGCGCGGGACTCCTTGGGCCCAGCCGTCAGGTACGTCTGCAGCCCGAGCGTGTGGAAGCCCTGCCGGGCCAGTTGGTCGAGACCGGACTCCTGCGCCCCGAAGCTCTGCAGCAACTCGAGCGCCTCGTCAGGCTCCATCTCCATGAGGTCCATCTCGAGCTTGGCGTTGAGGAAGACCGCATCGGCCGGGGCCACGAGGTCACGCAGTCGCGACTGGAGATCGTCGTCGGAGAGCTGGTCCTCGTCGAGGTTGTAGACGTAGATGAACGGCTTGGTCGTCAGCAGACCCAGCCCCTTGGCATCGTCCATGTCGACCCCGGAGGCCGGCCCAGCGGCATACAGCGTGTCGCCCCGCTCGAGCACGCGCTGGGCGGCGACGGCGTTGTCGAGGGAGGCCTTCTTGTCCTTGTGGATCCGCGCTTCCTTCTCGAGGCGGGGCACGGCCTTCTCGAGGGTCTGCAGATCCGCGAGGATGAGCTCGGTGTGGATCGTCTCGATGTCGCCCTCGGGGCTCACCTTGCCGTCGACGTGCACGACGTCACCGTCCTCGAAGGCGCGCACCACCTGGCAGATCGCGTCGGCCTCGCGGATGTTGGCGAGGAACTTGGTGCCGAGGCCCTCCCCCTCGCTGGCGCCGCGAACGATCCCGGCGATGTCGACGAAGCTTACGGTCGCGGGCAGGATCTTCTCCGACCCGAAGATGCCGGCCAGCACTCCCAGGCGCGCGTCCGGCAGCGGGACGACGCCGATGTTGGGCTCGATCGTCGCGAAGGGATAGTTCGCGGCGAGCACGTTGTTCTTGGTCAGCGCGTTGAACAGGGTCGACTTGCCGACGTTGGGGAGACCGACGATTCCGATGGTGAGTGCCACAAGACAAAGAGTCTAGTTGGCCCGGGAGAGCGACCCGACCACCCCCAAGCCGATGCCGTATGCCGCCCAGCCAGCTCCGGCGCCCCGGCTCAGTCCCGCGGGCGCGGGCGGGGCACCCCGCAAAGTTGCCGGGATTGCGCCACGAGAGCACCGGAGGAGTCCCAGATCCGGGCGTCCTCCTCCATCATCCTGTCGTCGACGTTCTCGCTCGAGGCGGAGACGAGGAGCCAGCCGGGCTCGGGGCGGCGGCGGATGTGACCGGTGAACTCCAGGGTCGGTGTCCAGCCGTACATACCGAGGTCGAAGGCGGTGGGCGGAAGCGAGTCGAGGGCCATCATGAGCATCGTCGTGTCCGGCTCGCG
>JBDTAU010000385.1:0-2575 GCA_039924465.1 Dermatophilaceae bacterium | reverse complement strand
GGCCTGTACATCGCGGAGAGCCAGAAGGTGATCCGTCGGGCCCTGGCGGCGGGGCACCGCCCACGGTCCTACCTCATGGCTGAGCGCTGGGTCGTCGACCTCGCCGATCTCGTCGACGAGGCCGAGGCGCTGGGCATCCCGGTCTATGTTGCCTCCCACACCGTCATCGAGGCCCGCACGGGCTTCCACCTGCATCGGGGCGCGCTGGCCTCGATGCAACGGCCGGTCCTGCCCTCGGTGGCCGAGGTCATCGCGGTCGCGAACCGCATCATGGTCGTCGAGGACGTCGTGGACCACACGAACGTCGGCGCCATCTTCCGCAGCGCGGCCGCCCTCGGGGTCGATGGCGTCCTGGTCACGCCCCGTTGTGCTGACCCGTTGTACCGCAGGGCGATCCGGGTCTCGATGGGCACCGTCTTCCAGGTGCCGTGGACCCGGATCGAGGCGTGGCCCGCCGGGATCAACCAACTCCGTGCGGCCGGCTTCACGGTCGTGGCGATGGCCTTGGCGCAGGACTCGGTGCCGTTGGAGGTCCTCGAGCGCGACCCGCCGGAGCGCTTCGCCCTGATCGTCGGTGCGGAGGGTGACGGCCTGACCGCCCGGACGGTCGCCAGCGCCGATGTCACCGTCCGGATCCCGATGGCCGGGGGGGTCGACTCGCTCAACGTCGCAGCCGCGGCCGCCGTGGCGATGTGGGCGTTGCGCGCCAGGTCCTGACCCCGGTCGTGGGCTGCTCAGGCGCCGCAGCAGGGGACTCGCTCAGACACTGCTGGAGGGGAACTCGCTCGGGCTCCGGGGTGGACGGGCTCGCTCAGACGCGGACCAGCCGGTCGAGCAACCCGCCCAGCTCGAGCTCCGGGTCGGTGGTCAGGCCCCCATGGACAGGGCCGGGCTGCAGCACGGTGGAACGCGGCGCGATGATCCAACCGAACCGTTGACCGAGCCGCTCGAGGATGGGCAGCCCCCGCCCGGACTCGCCTCGGCACACCGCCTGGACCTGCTCGAGCGCGGAGCGCACCCCGGCCAGGTCGCAGGTCGGGGTCAGGGCCGCGACCCGCCCCTCATCGAGGTGCCAGGCTGCGTCGAGGAAGCCGACGTCCTGGCAGTAGAGCACGACTCCGACGTTGATGAACTCCTCCCGGTCGACGCGCGGGACCAGCCGCAGCACGACGTACTGGTAGGAGCTCCGCGCAGCATTCATGAGGCAGCGCCCCCGGGCAGCCACGTGGTCCCGCCGACCAGCCGAGCCCGGAGGAACGTGAGGTACGCACCGCGAACCGCGGCCGCGTCGACCAGGTCCGGAGTCGTTTCGAGCCAACTGTCCGGCACCATCCCGACGGCGTCCTCGATGGCTGCCGGGGTGAGCCGGGCGGCCAGTTCCGAGTGCCGGCTGGCGACGTCACCCGCGACGTCGCGCAGCACATGGGTGCTCGCGTCGAAGGCTTGAGCCGCGAAGCGGGCCGGGTCCGGGGCCCGACTGGGCCAGGAGTGGTGGAAGTAGAGGGCCGCGCCGTGATCGATCGCCCAGGTCCGGCCGTGCCAGACCAACAGATTGGGATTGGACCAGGTGCGGTCGACGTTGGCGGTGAACGCATCGAGCCAGATGATCCGCTCGGCGAGGTCGGCACTCGGAGGTCGGCCGCCGTCATAGCCGAGGGCCCCGGGGAGGAAGTCGACGCCCAGGTTGGAGCCGATCGACTTCGTGAGCAGGTCCTGCACCTCCTCGTCCGCCTCGTACTTGGCGATCCGCGCATCGAGGCTGATGACGGCGAGGTCGGGCACCGGCACGTCGATGAGCCGGGCGAGGCCGGCCACGAGCACCTCGGCCACGAGCACCTTGAGGCCCTGACCGGCGCCCCTGAACTTCAGGACGTAGGTGCCGTCGTCGTCGGCCTCGACGATGCCGGGCAGCGATCCGCCCTCCTTGAGCGGCGTGACGTAGCGGGTCGCGGTCAGCTCGGGCAGCACCCGATCAGCCTAGTGGGGCCGCCACGTCGAGCCGGTACGCCCGCTGCCAGCGAGGCCCGAGCGCCAGCACGACCACGGCGTAGCCTCCCGCGAGCACGATGAAGGGCCAGGCCGCCTGACCCGAGTCCGGCAGCGTCACCGCGGCCAGCGCGATCGCCACCACCAGGCCCGCGTTGTAGACGACGTCGTACGCCGCGAAGGTCCGCCCGAGCAGCTCATCCGGGACGTGGGCCTGCAGCAGGCTGTCGACGTTGATCTTGACGGCCTGTGACGCGAAGGCGACGACGAAGCCGACGGCCACGATCGACCACGGAGTGAGCCACGGCCCCACCACGAGCATCGTGGCACCGGCGAGGGTGAGGGCGTGAGCGGCATACGGGATCGAACCCCAGTGGGGAGCCAGCCACGGGGTGATGACGGCGGCCAGGGTGAAGCCGACGGCGGCTGCGACGGCCGCCATCCCGAAGCGCAGCATCCCACCGGTCGGCCCCGATGATCCGGCGAAGGGTCCACGGAAGAGCAACAGGGTCTGCAGGAGGAGGAAGCCGAAGGGCAGCCGGGTCAGGAAGATCAGCCCGAGCAGCAGCCGGGCCCGGCGGGGGAGGGT
>JBDTAU010000384.1:0-12220 GCA_039924465.1 Dermatophilaceae bacterium | reverse complement strand
CCTGGACGCGAGGCTGCCCGAGGAGAGGGCTGCTCGGGTCACCGTGGTCGCTGGACCGCAGCGCATCATGGAGGAGCGACCAAACCCGTTGGGCGACAGGGACTTCCATCCGTTCTACGCCGCACAGATCCAAGCGATGCTGGCGCTCTCGCTGGGGGACGCCGGCGCCAGCCGGATCGTGGGCGTCGTGGATCGGCTGTTTGCGGGGGAGCGCTGCGGCGTTCTGGATCTGTTGGCCGCGCCCTTTGAAGCCGCCTCGGCCATGTCAACCACCACCACCCATCCCTGAGGTCCCACGCCATGCGCATCTTCTCGGTCACCCCCATCCACGTCGAGCCGGACGAACTCACCCGCCGTCAGGACCGCTACCGCTCGTTGCTTCCGGCCGGAGTCACCCTCGATCTCGTGGACATCGGCCCCGACGCACCCCGCGCCCTGGACTCTGACGATGACGTGCGAGCCAGCGAGGCCGCCGTCATCGAAGCACTGCGAGCCGCGCCCGACGGATACGACGTCCTCCTGCCCGATTGCGTGCTCGACCCCGGGGTGGCCGAGCTCTGCGACGAGCTTCCCGTCGTCGGGATCCTCCAGCTGAGCCTGGGGTGGCAGGCCATTCGTCGGCGGCACGTCGGGCTCGTCGCCCGCAACACCGCCATCGCTGACGAATTGAAGGCTCGCGCCGCCGTCTACGGATGGAGCGACTACCTCGACGACGTCCAGGTGCTCGGTCTCGGCGTCGAGGCCATCGCCGACCACGATCATTGGACGGCCGGACTGCACTCAGCGCTGGACAGGCTGCCGGGCGACGTGACCACGGTCATCAACGGGTGCTCGGCCGTGCCGGTCGACGACTACCGCAGCATCTCCGTCGTGGACCCCACCGCCCTCGCGCTTCGGCTCCTCGTGGCAGGCGGGGCGCGATGAGTGACGAGCGGCCCGATCTCATCGTCGCCGGCGCCGGCGGCGGCCTCGTCGCTGCCCTTCGTGCGGCCGAACTGGGGCTCGACGTCCTCGTCGTCGAGGCCACTGCCCACTACCGCCGGGGCAACAACACGTCGATGTCGACCGCGATGATCCCGTCGGCGGGTTCGCGGTGGCAGCGGGCGGCCGGGATCACCGACTCCCCGGAGCAGTTCGTCGCTGACGTGGTCGCCAAGACAAAGGGCAAGGGGGATCAGCGGGTCGCGCGTGCGCTGGGTGAGGTGTCCCCGCGCTTCGCAGAGTGGCTCGCCGACCATGTCGGTCTCCCCCTCCAACTCGTGACCGACTTCCATTACCCGGGACACAGCGTCGACCGCTGCCTCACCGTCGAAGGACGACACGGCTCCGTCCTGCTCGACCACCTGATCAAGAAGGTCAAGGAAGAGGATCGGATCTCGATGCTCGTTCCCGCGCGCCTCGTCGATGTCGAGATCGGGGCGGACGCCTGTGTGGCGACCATCGAACAGCCGGACGGGACCGTCCTTCGCGTCGAAGGGGGTGCGGTGCTCCTCGCGACCAACGGCTACGGAGGAGACCGCGGCCTCGTGGAGCGTCACATCCCGGAGATCGCCGGGGCCGTGTACCACGGCAGCGAGGCCTCGCGCGGAGACGCACTGCGGATCGGTGAGCGCTTGGGGGCGGCGACCGCGTTCCTCGACGCCTACCAAGGACACGCTGCTGTGGCGAAGCGCGGGTCGACACTCGTTGGCTGGGCGACGATCATGCACGGCGGGTTCATGGTGGACCTCGATGGGCGGAGATTCGGCGACGAGACGACCGGCTACTCGGAGTACGCCGCGCAGCTGGCATCCCAGGAGGGGGCCGAAGGATGGATCATCCTCGACCAGCGTGTCCATGACGCGTGCCTGTCCTTCACGGACTTCCGCCAGACCGTGGAGGGTGGAGCGCTCGTCTGGGCCGACTCCCTCGAGGAGCTGGCGTCGGCCATAGGGGTGAACGGTGCAACGCTGACCGAGGAGGCGCAAGCGCTGGCCAGGGTCGCTGAAGGGTCGGGTGCTGACCGGTTTCAACGAGTGAGCGTCGAGGCCGCGTTGACGCCGCCCTTCGCGGCGGTCCGCGTCGTGCCTGCCCTGTTTCACACGCAGGGGGGCCTCGTGGTCGACGAGCATGCTCGAGTCTTGCGTCCGGACGGCCGCACCATCGCGGGCCTCTACGCTTCTGGGGGGGCTGCCGAAGGCATCTCGGGCCACGGCAGTGCCGGTTACCTGGCGGGCAACGGCCTGCTACCGGCCCTGGGCCTCGCCTTCCTCGCTGCAGAGCACGTCGCGTCCAGGCACGTCGTCGAGGCTCCCACATCCTGAACGAGAAGCGTCGACGGCTCACACCCGGCAGTTCCGCTCAAGTGGTCTGGGCGAGAGCCTGCTGCCGGGACACCCGCCGGCGATGCCTCTACAGTTCGGGTCGACGGCCTGATGCATGCCAAGGGCCACTCGGGATGCCGAGGAGCGGCTGGACAACAGGGCGGAAGGAGCTGGGCACATGCTGATTCACGGAGCGGTGCTGGAGGAGAGCGGGCGGGCACGACCCTTCGCGGAGTCGAGGCCGATCACCGTGTCCGAGCTGGAGCTGGACGGGCCGGGCGACGGTGAGGTGCTCGTGCGTATGGAGGCTGCAGGCGTGTGCCATTCGGACCTGTCCGTCGTCGACGGCAACCGGGTCCGGCCCACCCCGATGCTGCTGGGCCACGAAGCTGCGGGGATCGTCGCGCAGGTGGGCGACGGCGTCCACGACGTCGAGGTCGGGCAGCGGGTCGTCATGACCTTTCTCCCACGGTGCGGGGACTGCGTGGGCTGCCGCAGCCAGGGACGGGCGCCGTGCGGCGTCGGGAGTGCGACCAACAACGCCGGGACGCTGCTGAGCGGCGCGGTCCGACTGCACCGGTCCGGCCAGGAGGTGAAGCACCACCTCGGCGTGTCCGGATTCGCGACGCATGCGGTGGTCGACCGCAAGTCGATCGTCCCGGTCGACGCAGACGTCCCGCCTGACGTGGCAGCGGTGCTCGGTTGCGCGGTGCTCACCGGGGGAGGGGCGGTGCTCAACGCGGCCCGGCCGCAGGCGGGTCAGACCGTGATGGTCGTTGGCCTCGGAGGCGTCGGGATGGCGGCCCTCATCACCGCAATAGGTTTGGGCGACGTGAGCGTCATCGGGGTCGACGCCGTGTCGGCCAAGCTGGCCAAGGGCCACGACCTGGGCGCAGACCGGATGCTGACGCCCGCAGAGGTAGCCAACCAAGGCGTCAAGGCCGACGTGGTCATCGAGGCCGTCGGCAGCGCTCGTGCCTTCGATGCGGCCATCGCCGCCACTGCCACTGGCGGTTGCACGGTGACCGTGGGCCTGCCCCCGCCGACCGCGCGGGTGGAGATCTCACCGCTCGCACTGGTTGCCGAGGGGCGCACGATCATCGGCAGTTATCTCGGGTCAGCGGTCCCGTCGCGCGACATCCCGATCTTCATCGACCTGTGGCGACAGGGCCGGCTGCCGGTCGAGGAGCTCATCTCGTCCACCATCGCGCTCGACCAGATCAACGAGGCCATGGACCAACTCGCTGACGGGCTGGCGATCCGCCAGGTCATCCACTTCTGACAAGGAGGCCGTAATGGCCGCTGACACAGACCTGTCCGACTTCCCGGTGCACCTGCCCACTGACACGAGGTGGGCCGACAACGACATGTTCGGGCACCTCAACAACGCGGTCTACTTCGAGTTGTTCGACACCGCCATCAACCGCTGGATCGCCGAGGCGACGGGCACCGGTCCGCTCGAGCAGTCGGCCCGGGGCGTCGTGGCGGAGTCGTCGTGCCGCTTCATCAGTGAGGTCGGCTTCCCGTCCTCGGTGATCGTCGGCCTCGGCATCGAGCGCCTCGGGAGCAAGAGCGTGACCTACTCACTGGGACTTTTTCGCCAAACGATGCCGGGCGAGTTGGACGAGGGCGACGCCGATGCCGACGCCGTCCTCGCGGCACTCGGTCGCTGGGTGCACGTCTACGTCGACCCGGTGAGCAGGCAGACGGTGCCGATCCCGTCGGCGATCCGAGCGGCGCTGGAGCAGCTCACGCCTCACGCCTGATCGGGGTGCTCCTTCACGACCGCCAAGGCGAACCCGTCATAGCCCTTGGAGCCCACCGTCTGCAGCACGGTCGCGTCGATCCTCGGGTCATCGGCCATGAGCTGCAAGGCCGCCCGCATCCCGAGCGTGCGCGGATCGGCCGTCGCGGGGTCGGCGACCTTCCCACCACGCACCACGTTGTCGAGGATGATCACGGTCCCCGGCCGGCCGAGCCGCACGGCCCAGCGCACGTAGTCGGGGCTGCCCTCCTTGTCGGCGTCGATAAAGACGAGGTCGAACGGGCCGAGCCCGTCCCGCTCGACACCGGGCAGGGTGTCGTGTGCCGCGCCGACCCGGATGTCCACGACCTCGGACACCCCGGCGCGCTCGAGGTTCGTGCGGGCGACCTCGGCGTGCCGCGGCTCGTACTCCAGCGTGACGACCCGACCCTCGGGGCCGACGGCGCGGGCGAGCCAGATGGTGCTGTAGCCGCCGAGGGTCCCGATCTCGAGGACGGTGCGGGCGCCGGCGAGCCGGGCGATCAGCTGCAGCAGCCGACCCTGGGTGGGGGACACGTCGATCGCGGGCAGACCGGCGGCGGCGTTGGCCGCGTGGACCGATCGCAGGCCGTCGTCCTCCTCCACGAGCAGCTGGCCCAGGTAGTCATCGACAGTCGTCCAGAGGTCCTCGCTCATGGACCCCATTGTCCCACCGACGATGCCGTATGCCGCTGAGCTGGCCCAGCGGCATACGGGACCGTGGTGCGGTGTCCGTTGCTGGACGGCGGTGGGCTGGGCGGCTCAGTCGGTCAGGGTGATGATGGCGAAACCGTCACCCTTGGCCGCTTCGCGGACCTCGGCCAGCGTGGGCCGGCGGTCGACGTTCACGGCGAGCCCGACCCGGCTGGCCCGTTGGTAGCCAAAGCGATCCAGCAAAGTCAGGAAGATCTCGGCGAGGCGGTCCGGGTCCTCCACCAGCACTGCGTGCGCAGCCCGCTCCCGACCGTCGAGGGTCACCGTGAGGTCCGCTCCGCCCCGCAGGTTGGCCCGCCAGGCCCCGCCGGCATGCACCATCAGCTGACCGTCGATGTCGTGTCGACCGACCACGATGTCGTAGACGCGGCCGGTCTTGCGGCCGGTCACGTGCAGGACCATGAGGCCCTTGCTCATCGGACCGTGAAGGGGTGAGGCCAGGAGCCGTCGCATGACGGGATTGATGAGGTGGCTGAGGCTTCGGGGCATGAAGCGCCGCTCGACTGCTGGCTCCTCGACATCGCTCACCCACTCAGCATCGCACGATCCGCACCCCACTGAGAGGATGGAGCCCATGACCGCCAAGCGATCTCTGGTCCTCACCTGCGCCCTCGCCGCCGTGCTGGTCCTCCCGGCCTGCGACGGCGAAGGCTCGGTCACCCTGCCGACGCTGCCCTCCATCACGTTGCCGACGACGGTCCCGTCCATCACTGTGCCGGACATCACCCTCCCGACCCGCACGGCGTCGCCGGCCCAGACCGTCACCCAGACTGAGGTCCAGACGCAGACGCAGACGCAGACCCAGACCCAGACCCAGACCCAGACCCAGACCCAGACCGTCACTGCCGCACCCCCCGGGGCCGCACCGGATCCAGTGCCGGAGCAGGCCGGGGAGAGCGGCACGCCCTGGTGGACCTGGCCCCTGGCCGTGCTCATCCTGATCGGCCTCGTGGCGGCCTACTTCGTCTGGCGGGTCCGACGGCGCAACGTCGAGTGGGACAAGCGCTTGCGCAACGCGCAGGTGCAGGCGGCGTGGTTCGAGGGGTCGCTCGCCCCGCAGCTCCAGAGTCGGGCGACCGCGACGGAGGCGGCGACGATGTGGAATGCCGCCCAGCCCCGGCTCCTGCAGGTCGACCAAGACCTGCACGCCATGATCAGCGATGCACCGGATGATGACCGGCGGGTGCGGGCGGTGGTCCTTCAAGAGCGGGTCGCCGAACTCGCTCGGGCTCAGGGAGCCGAGGCGGCCGTGTCGGGGATGCACAGCGTCGACGAGTTGCGCGCGCTCCGTCTCGCCGTCGACCGCGCCAGGGCCGCGCTGCGAGAGGTCCTGCCCGTTTCGAGTTCGAGCTCGCGCTGACTGGGGGGCAGGTGTCGGCCGCCGCTCCTATAGTGCGGGTATGGACACCGCCACCGAGATCTTCCTGTTGCTGACAAACGACGAAGGCGGCACGGTGAGCTGGGGCACCCAGAACGCCTGGGCGCTCAGCGCCGCGACGATCGCAGATCTGGTGATCGAGGAACGGATCGTTCTGGGAGAACAAAAGGACCCCAAGGTGCTCGTGGTTGATCCAACACCCACTGGCCAAGCCGTGCTGGACAAAGTCCTTCGCCGTGCCGTCGAGAAGGACGGCACGAAGCTCTCGACCCTGGTCCAGGACAGCAAGCTCAATCCAGAGGCCGAGGTCGTCGAGGGGTTGGTGCGTGACGGAGTGGTGGATGTGGTGCCCGCACGGCTGCTCGGCCTGGTTGCCGAGAAGCGGCCAACCTTGGATCCCGTGCCTGAACGAGAGATCCGCGAGCGCCTAGCCCTGGTGCTCGCCGGCGGCACCCCTTCGGCGACGGACGCGACGTTGTTGGCGATTCTGCAGGGCCTGGGTGTCGCCAAGAAGGTGCTCTCCGCGGAGTCTGAGGGCATGTCGACGAAGGAGGTCAAGCGTCGAGTGCAGGAGGCATCCAAGGAAGTGGCCGTCGGGGCGGCGGTCAAGCAGGCCATCGATGGCCTCAACGCAGTCCTGCTCACCGCGGTCATGATGCCGACGGTCATCGCGGGCGGAAGCAGCTGAGAACCCACGACCGGCCGGTCACCGGCCCAGCCGCCGGAGCACGAGCTTGCGGGCTTCGCTGATCCAGAGGACGGCGCTCGCCAACACGATGCAGACCCCCCACTGGGTGAGCGTGAGCGGTGCGGTGGAGAAGGCCGTGTGGAGCACCGGCAGCTGGACCACCGCGACCTGCAGGAGCACCGCGAGCGCCATCGCGCCCCAGAGCCACCGGTTGGCAAACGGCTGGTGGAAGGCGCTGCCCGTCTCCGACCGGGCGTTCATGGCGTTGAACAACTGAGCGAAGACCAGCACCGTGAAGCCGGCGGTCCGGGCGTTGTCCAGCGAGTGCGTTCCCTCGATCAGGCCGCCGGGCAGGTAGAGGTCGATCGCCGCGAGCGTCACGAGCGCCATGACGAAGCCGATGAGGAGCACCTCGGCCCACACCCGGCCGTCGATGAGCCGGTCCTCGAGCGAGCGCGGGGGCCGGGCCATCACGTTCTCGGTCTCCGGGTCGATGCCCATGGCCAGGGCCGGCCCGCTGTCGGTGAGCAGGTTGATCCACAGGATCTGGGTGGCCAGCAGCGGCAGCGCGGTGGTGCCCGAGCCGTCGGAGAGACCGATCACGGTGGCGAGGATGACGCCGAGGAAGACGGTGAGCACCTCGCCGGTGTTCGACGAGAGCAGGTAGCGCAGGAACTTGCGGATGTTGCCGTAGATGACCCGGCCCTCGCGGACCGCCCGCACGATCGTCGCGAAGTTGTCGTCGGCGAGGATCATGTTGGCCGCCTCCTTGTCGACCTCGGTCCCGGCGACGCCCATCGCCACACCGATGTCGGCGGACTTCAGGGCCGGGGCGTCGTTGACACCGTCCCCGGTCATGGCGACGACCTGACCGTCGGCCCGAAGGGCGTTGACGATCCGCAACTTGCTCCGGGGTGAGACCCGGGCATAGACCGACTCGGTGGCCACGACACCGCGCAGGGCCTCGTCGTCGAGCCCGTCGACCTCAGTGCCGGTCACCGCCGACCCGCCAGGGCCGATGATGCCGAGGTCCGCCGCGATCCGGGCTGCCGTGACGGGGTGGTCGCCGGTGATCATGATCACCCGGATCCCGGCCTCGTGGGCCTCCGCGATCGCCACCGCGGCCTCTTCCCGCGGCGGGTCGATGATCCCGACGACACCCAGATAGATGAGGTCCCGCTCGAGCCCGTCGCTCGGGGCGCCATCAGCCCCCAACGAGTCCGCGGCGCCACCCTCCAACTCCCGGTAGGCCACGGCGAGCGTCCGGAAGGCCTGGCCCGACAGACGCTCGACGTCGCCGAGCAGACGGGCTCGCCAGGTCCCGTCGAGCGGCTCCGTGCGGCCACCGACCCGCACCTGAGAGCATCGGTCGAGCAGCACGTCCGGAGCGCCCTTGGTGATGACGACCAGCTGCTCGTCCCGCTCGTGGTCCGCCTCGATGCTGCTCATCAGCTTGCGCTCGGAGGTGAACGGGACCTCGCTGACACGATCGAAGCGACTGATCCGGCGGTCACCCAGCCCCATCTTCGCCTCGGCGACCAGGAAGGCCGCCTCGGTCGGATCCCCGTGGACCACCCACCCGTCACCGGTCTCACCCAGGGAGGAGTCGTTGGCCAGGCTCCCGCCCGACACCACGAGCGCGGTCTGCTCCCAGAGGTCGGTGCCGATCTCGAGCGGTGACCCGTCGTGCTCCACCCGACCCTCGGGGCGGTAGCCGGAGCCGGTCACGACGACCTCGCCGCCCGCGGTCACGACCCGGCCGATGGTCATTTCGCTGCGCGTGAGCGTCCCGGTCTTGTCGGTGCAGATGACCGAGGCCGAGCCGAGCGTCTCCACCGAGGACAGGTCCTTGACGATCGCGCTCCGGGCGGCCATGCGTTGCACGCCCAGGGCCAGCACGACCGAGAGGATGGCAGGCAGACCCTCCGGCACGGCGGCCACCGCGAGGGCGACGCCGAGCAGGAGCGCGGTGATGGCGTCGTCGGTGGAATGCACCCCGTAGACGAGGAACATCGTCGCCATGACGATCACGGTGATGACCACCACCGCCACGCCGAGCATGCGGCCGACCCCGGCGATCTGACGCTGCAACGGGGTCGGGTCCTCGGGCGTGGCCTCCAACAGGTCGGCGATCTGGCCCATCTGGGTCGCCATGCCGGTCGCGGTGACGACGGCCCGGCCGACGCCCTGCATCACCGCGGTGCCACTGAAGACCATGTTGTGCTGGTCCCCGAGCGCCGCCGGCCGCGCCAACGTGGCGCAGTCCTTGAGGACCGGCTCGCTCTCCCCGGTCAGTGAGGCCTCCGACACCCGGAGCGTCGACGCGCTGAGCAGCCGGGCGTCAGCCCCGACCGCGTCGCCCTCACCGAGGACGAGCACGTCCCCGAGCACCACCTCGCGAGTCGGGACCTGCGTGCGTGACCCGTCGCGGAGCACCGTCGCCATTGGCGCGCTCATCCGGCGGAGCGCGGTCACCGCCTGCTCGGCCCGAGACTCCTGCACGTAGCCGAGGGCAGCATTGAGCACGACGATGGCGGCGATCACGATGGCGTCATAGGGCCACCCGGCCCCACCCTCGATCCACCAGGCTGCCGCCGAGACGACGATGGCGCCGATCAGGAGGTAGATCAGCGGGTTGTGGAACTGCTCCAGCGCCTTGCGCCACGCGGGCACCGACGCCGACTCACGCAACTCGTTCGGGCCGGTTGAGGCCAGTCGTTCGGCTGCCTCCGCGGCGCTCAGACCCCGTTCCTCGTCCACTCCGAGCGTGCTGAGCACGTCCATCGCGTCCAGGATCGATGGGTCACCCATGCCAGACAGGTCATCGGTCCTCAGCACCGTCACGGGGCCCCTTTCCCTCGTTCCGAACTCTCCTGCGTCGAGGGCCGAGCCTATGCCGAACCGGCAGCCAACCGGACATCCCCACCGGCCCGTTTCGCCCGAGGGAGTGAGGTCACGGCACGCGAGCTACCCAGAGCGGGAAAAGTCCCACCACCCGCAAGGACCCGTCGCTGCAGACGTCGCTGAGCGGCATACGGCGGGGACGTCTGCAGTGGTCGGCGGGGGTCAGCGGGTGACCTGGCTGCCCTCGCCGGACCACTGCTTGCGCAGCTCCCGCTTGAGGACCTTGCCGGTGGCGTTGCGGGGGAGCGCGTCGACGAACTGGACCCGCCTCGGCGTCTTGAACCCGGCGATCCGCTCCCGGGTCCACGCGATCAACTCGTCCTCACTCAGGGTCGACTCGGTGCGCCGGACGACGGTCGCCACGATCATCTCGCCCCATTTGTCGTCGGGCGCCCCGGTGACGGCGACCTCCATGACGTCGGCGTGCTCGTAGATGACCTGCTCGACCTCGATCGGGTAGACGTTCTCCCCGCCGGTGATGACCATGTCCTTCTTGCGGTCCACGAGCGTGTAGAAACCCTCTTCGTCGACCCGTCCCAGGTCGCCGGTGTGGAACCAGCCGCCGCGGATCGCCTCGGCGGTGGCCTGCGGCTTGCCCCAGTAGCCGACGAAGACGTTCGGCCCCCGCATGGCGAGCTCGCCGACCTCACCGGTCGGGACGTCGCGGCCGTCCTCGTCGACGATCCGGAAGTCGACGCTGCCGACCGGTCGACCGATCGAGCCGGCGTGCTCGAGGACGTCCTCCGGCTGCAGACAGGCCGCGATCGGGGCGGTCTCGGTCATCCCGAAGCCCTCAGTGAAGGCCATCCCGGCAGCCTGCATCGCCTTGATGACGACGATGGGGCAGGGCGACCCCCCGGACACGGCGAAGGTGAGGGCCGACAGGTCGCGCGTCCTCAGCGACTCCGCCTGGGCGATCGCGGCCCACATCGCCGGCACGTTGAACGCGACGGTGATCCGGTGCTTCTCGGCGAGGTCGAGCCAGCCCTCCGGCGTGAACGACTCCATGACGACGGTGGCCCCACCGAAGAAGGCGAGCGGCATGGTGTGCACACCGAGGGCGCCGATGTGGAAGAGGGGCGCGGCCGAGAGCGTCAGGTCCTGACGGCTCACGCCGGCGCCGAAGCCCTGGATGTTGATCGCGTTCCACAGGAAGTTGTCGTGGGTGAGCATCGCGCCCTTCGGGCGGCCGGTCGTGCCGGAGGTGTACATGATCACGCAGAGGTCATCGAGCGAGACGTCCCGGGTGACCCGCTCGGGGCTGCCCGAGGCGAGCAGCTCCTCGTACTCGTTGGGGCCGCCGGCGGCCCGCTCGGCGTGGACGGGGATGGTGACCCGCGTCCGGAGCGAGGCGACCTCGCTGCTGGCTGCCTCGAGGAGGGGCGCCATGGGTCCGGAGACGAAGGCGAAGGAGGCACCCGAGTCGGCGAGGACGTAGGCCACCTCAGGAGCCGAGAGCCGCAGGTTGATGGGAACGGTGATCGCCCCGAGCTTGGCGACCGCGAAGTAGATCTCCATCATCGCGACACTGTTGAGCGTCAGCAGCGCGACCCGGTCACCGCGCTGCACCCCGTGCTGGCTCAGCGCGTCGGCGAGCGAGTTGGTGCGCGCCTCGAAGTCGCGCCACGTCAGGACGGAGCCGTCGCTGCCGTCGATGAAGGCGGGCCGTGCGGGGTTGCGCAGCGCGTGCATCGTGGGCCAGTTGCCGAAGCCGTTGTCCATGGGTGCTTCCTGTCTCTTCCTGAGGTCCCGGGGGTCCCGGGCGGTGGGTTGCGATCGAGGTGGAGGTCGGCCGGCCGCTCGAGAGCCGTCCGGGGTGGGTCGATCAGAGGTATGCCGCTGAGCGAGCGACAGCCGTCAGCGTGAACGCGTCGAGGTCGTCACCGATCAAGCCCCTCATCGTGAAGGTACAAGGTGCGGTCGAGAAAACCAAGCACTCGTGCTTGATTCAAGGCGGGTTCATGAGTTGCGTGATACGAAGAATGCTGAATTCGGCCGGGCGGACGGCTGCGAGGCCGATCTCGATGATCATCCGGCCCTCGAGGACGTCGCGTGACGTCATGGTCTGGCCGAGGCCGAGCCTGACGTAGTAGGCCTGCTCCGGCTTGGCGCCCTGCAACGCCCCCGCCCGCCACTGGGTGGCGAGGAAGTTCTCGATCATCGCCTGGACCGTGACCCACGTGGTGGCGTCGTTCGGCTCGACGGTGAAGTGACCGGTTGCCTTCGTGATCGACTCCTCGACGAAGCTGACGAACCGCTGCACGTTCACGTAGCGCCAGTCGTAGTCGTTGCCGGCCAGGGTGCGGGCTCCCCACACGAGTGTGCCCCGGCCGGGGAAGAGGCGAATCGCGTTGACCGACTTGCCGGCCACCGGGTCGACGTTGAGCTGCGCAGACGTGGTGCTGGTGAGCTCGATCGTGGGCCCCGCCACCGCGTTCAGGCTGACATTG
>JBDTAU010000383.1:0-4330 GCA_039924465.1 Dermatophilaceae bacterium | reverse complement strand
CCCTGCCGGTCCGCAAACTTCGCGGTGGCTCCGATGAGCGCCTTGGCGACGCCGGTGCGGCGCAGCTCCGGCCGGACGTAGAGCATGTCGATCGACACACAGGGGCTCTCCACCAGCAGGCTTCGGGTCGAGTCGGCCCAGACGACGTATCCGCTGGGCTCGCCGTCGACGAGCGAGATGAAGGCGCCGATGTCCGGTCGCTCCAGCGCCGTGCGCAACGTGCCGTCCAGAGCCAACCGGGCAGCCGCCTCCGGTGTGGTCCCACCCTCGATGCGATGAGCGATCCACAGTTCGATGAAGGCAGCGTGATCTGCACGCTCGACCCTCCGCACGGTCACGGCCGCTTTACCCACGATCTCCCTCTCCCTCGCCCCCGAGGTGACAGACAAGTCCTGACCCTACGACCAATTGGTGGCTCGAGGAAGAGTAACTGAATGTTGAACCAACGGGGAGGGTGCCCCGGCCGGGCCGTATCGTGCCGCCATGGACTTCCCCGGGCTGGGCACCGCCCTCAACGTCGCGACCGTCCTCATCGGCGCCCTCGTCGGGATCGCCGTCGGGCACCGCCTACCGGGGCGCACGCGGTCGGTGGTGACCGACATCCTCGGGTTGGTCACCCTGCTCATGGCCGGAGCCTCGGCCGTGGCCGTCTTCGACCCGGGGCTCAAGGCGGCAGTCGGCAGCGGCGCCATGCTCGTGGTCCTCGGAGCGTTGCTCATCGGCGGGATCGCGGGGTCACTGCTCCGGGTCGAGGAGCGTCTCGCCGGGCTCGCGGGCCAGATCCAGCGCCGGATCCACGGGCGGGGCGGCGGCGACGGCGGCTCTGCGGAGCGCGAGCGCTTCATCGAGGGTTGGCTCACGGCCAGCCTGCTGTTCTGCGTCGGGCCGCTGACGATCCTCGGCGCCCTCGACGACGGGATGGGCCTCGGGATCGACAAGTTGGCGCTGAAGTCGGTCCTCGACGGCTTCGCCGCGATGGCGTTCGCGGCCTCGTTCGGGGTCGGGGTGCTGCTCTCGGCCGGGTCCGTGCTGGTCATCCAGGGCGGGCTCACCCTGGCCGGAGTCTTCCTCGGCCAGATCATGTCGGCCGCACAGGTCAGTGCCCTCACCGCTACCGGGGGCCTGATGCTCGTCGGCATCGCCTTCCGGCTGCTCGACATCAAGCAGGTCCCTGTCGGTGACCTGCTCCCCGCGCTGATCGTCGCGCCGCTCCTGGTCTCCCTCATCGCCATGTTGTGAAGGCCCTGCCTCCGGGCGTCGAATGGTGACGCGTGCGGTCGAGTACGCAGTCTCGGGGTCAGTCACCGAGGGCAGGAATCCTGCACGGTCACAGGTTGGTCTCAAACGCTCCGACGACGCACCACCGGGCACTAGTGTGACCAGCACCCCCGGGCCCGGAAAATACTGTGCCCGGAACGTTGTTGGAGGGAAGAATGACTTCAAGAGGTATCAGGGGTGCCGTCGCTATTGCGACCGTGGCACTACTCGCCGCCGCCTGTGGGGGCGGCACGGACACACCGGCACCAGGATCGACCACCGGGGCCGGGGGGGGTGGCGCCGCCTCTACCGCGGCGATGAAGTTCGGCTACGTCCTGCCCGAGACCGGCAGCCTGGCGTATCTCGGCCCGCCGCAGATCGAGGCGATGAAGTACGCGATCTCGCTGATCAACAAGGACGGTGGGGTCCTCGGCAAGGAGATCCCCGCGGTCGTCGGAGGGGACGAGGCGGACGACCAGGCCATCGCGAACCAGTCGGCCGACCGAGTTCTGGCCGACCAGGTCAACGTCATCATCGGTGCAGCGGCGTCGGGCATGTCCCTCGCCATCATCGACAAGGTGACCGGAGCCGGCGTGGCCCAATGCTCCGGCTCGAACACGGCGCCGACCTTCACCGACTACAAGGACAACGGCCTGTACTTCCGCACGGCGCCCTCGGACGCCTTGCAGGGCCCGATCCTCGCCGACCAGATCATCGCCGACGGTCACAGCAAGGTTGCCATCACGGCGCGTGCCGATGACTACGGCAAGGGCCTCGCGGATGCGACCGCCAAGGCGCTGACGAGTGCCGGTGCAACGGTCGTGCTCAACGAGACCTACGACCCGAAGGCCACCGACTTCAACGCCACGGTGCAGAACATCGTGGCCAAGAAGCCCGACGCCGTCGTCATCGTCGCCTTCGAAGAAGGCAAGCAGATCATCCAGGGCCTGATCGAGTCCGGTCTGACGCCCCAGAAGATCGGCATGTACGGCGCCGACGGTCTGCGCAACGAGGACCTGGCCAAGCTGGTCAGCCCCAACGACCCGAGCAAGCTCGCCGGGTTCAAGGGGACGGCCCCGGCCTCGGCAGACAACCCGAACTTCACCAAGGAGCTCCAGGCGTTCGCCCCGTCGTTGAAGGCGATGCAGTTCGCACCGCAGGTCTACGACTGCGTCAACATCATGGCGCTGGCGGCGGAGCAGGCCAAGTCGGTCAAGGCCAATGACTTCAAGAAGTTCGTCAACGGCATCACCAAGGACGGCGAGAAGTGCACCACCTTCGCCGACTGCAAGAAGCTCGTCGACGCAGGCAAGGACATCGACTACGACGGTGCGAGCGGAACGCTCGACTTCACCGACGCCGGCGAGCCGGGCACCGCGACGATCGAGGTCTATGAGTTCGACAAGACAGGCAAGCTCACGACGGTCAAGACGGTCCAGTCCAACCCGACGTCCTGAGCACGCGGTCGCTCGGTTGACCTATTGACCAACCCCGCGACCCGGCCGAGCGAGGGCCCCGACCACCACCAAGTGGTCGGGGCCCTCGTTTTCGCCCTGGTGGTCGAGGGCCTCGGTGACGGCGGCCGCAAGCCCCTGCCAGGCCCGCATGAAACCGACGTGCGGGCCGAGCTGGTGGACCTGATGGCGAAGGTCGCGGCGGGCGAGGTCCGCGTGCAGGTCGAGCGGGTCTACCCGTTCGAGGAGGCTGCGGCGGCACTCGCCAAGGTGACGACCCGCCATGCCCGGGGCAAGGTCGCGCTCACGTTGGGCACCGACGACCTGCCGACGACACCCTGACCGTCACCGCGCTGGACCCTCGCCACGGCTCGGGGCTGGCGCGCAGGGCGCCTCAGCGGTCGATCCGGGCCAGGGTCCCGAGGTAGAGCTCGACGACCTTGGGGTCAGACATCAGCTGCTCGCCGGTGCCGGTGTAGGCGTCCTTGCCCTGGTCCAGGACGTAGGCGCGGTTACTGATCTCGAGGCAACTGTTCGCGTTCTGCTCGACCATGAGGATGGACACGCCGGACTCGTTGATGGTCTTGACCGCTTCGAACACTCCGTCCTGCATGATCGGGGACAGACCGGCGGATGGCTCGTCGAGGAAGAGGACATCGGGGTTCGTCATGAGGGCGCGGCCCATGGCCACGACCTGGCGCTCCCCGCCCGAGAGCGAGCCGCACCGCTGGTTGCGCCGCTCCGCGAGGAGCGGGAAGAGTGAGGAGACCGCTGCGAAGCGCACGGGGTACTCCTTGGGACGCAGGTACATCCCCATCTGCAGCGTCTCCTCGATCGTCAGGGACGGGAAGACGTTGTCGTTCTGCGGCACGTAGCCAAGTCCCTTGGCCACCAACTGGTGCGCCTTGGCACCGGTGATGTCCTCTCCGCGCAGCAGGACCTGTCCCCCGCGGACAGGGACCAGGCCGAACATCGCCTTGATCAGGGTGGACTTGCCGGCCCCGTTGGGCCCGATGATCCCGACGAGTTCACCCTGGTCCACGTGCACGTTGCAGCCGTTGAGGACATTGACCTCAGGGAGGTAGCCGGCCACCAACTCGCTGGACGCGATCAGGTGGGCTGCGGGCTCGGTGCTCATGAGTGGTCCTCCTGCATCGTCGCGTCGTCGCCGACCGGCCGGTGAGGAGCCTCCGCCGGCTTGTGACCCGCGACCGGTAGGCTACGGCTCTTGCCGAGGTAGGCCTCGATCACCTTGGCGTTGCTGCGGATGTCGTTGGGGCGCCCCTCCGCGATGACCTCGCCCTGGGCAAAGACGACGATCCAGTCGCTGATGCTCATGATGACGTCCATGTCGTGCTCGACGAGGATGATTGTCGTACCTTCGTCGCGCAACTGCTCGATGTGGCCCAACAGGGACTGGGTCAGGGCTGGGTTGACCCCGGCCATCGGCTCGTCAAGCATGATCATCTCCGGGTTGACCATCATCGCCCGGGCCATCTCGAGCAACTTGCGCTGGCCACCAGACATGATCCCAGCGAACTCGTCGCGCATGTGCGTCAGTCGGAACCGCTCGAGCAGGGCGTCGGCGCGTGCCTCGACCTCACTCTCCTGAGATTTCC
>JBDTAU010000382.1:0-5077 GCA_039924465.1 Dermatophilaceae bacterium | reverse complement strand
AACATGTCGACCACGGTGCTGCGTCAGACGGTCGAAGTGCTCCGGGCCGCAGGCGATCCCGTCGAGATCGAGGCGACGGGCGGCCTCACCCTGGAGGTCGTGGCCGACTATGCGGCGACGGGCGTCGACTTCGTCTCCGTCGGGGGGCTGACGCACTCGTCACCCATCATCGACCTGGCCCTCGACCTCGCCGACTGAGGAAGAGATCACATCGTTCACCCCGAGGTAGAGATGTGACCTCACCCCACCCGCGCTGACCCCGGTTGCCGACCGCTAGTAGCCGCGGTGCCAGAGGTTGACGGCGTAGTCGATGCCGGTGATGTCGGGGTGCTCGTCGAGGATCAGGTCCGCCTGCTCGGGAGCGAACTCGATCCCGACGACGGCCTCGAAGTCCGCTCGTGAGTCGAAGTCCCAGCGGATGTCGAGCAGCTCACGATCCCAGCCCTGCCGGGTCCAGAAGCGCTCGACCGCCGTGGCGTCATAGTGTGGCAGCGCTCGTCGGAACCAGTGCCCGAACGTCGAGCGGGTGGCATCGTTGTCGATGACGAAGGCCGTGCCACCCGGGCGCATGACCCGGTCCAGCTCGGCCAGGCCCGGCTCGCAGCCGGGTCCGAAGAAGTAGGACCACCTCGCATGAGCCACGTCGAACGAGGCGTCCTCGACCCCGATCGATGCCGCGCCCTCCTCACGGACGGAGCACAGCGGCATACTGGAAATCCGCTGTGCCGCAAGGGAAGCGAGTGGGGGGTGCGGCTCGACGCCGACGACCGACCGCGCCTCGCGGGCGAAGGCCGGCAGGTGGAAGCCGGTGCCACAACCGATGTCGACGACGTCCCGGTCCGTCCAGTCGGCGATCCGACGCATCGTCGTCTCGATGACGTGGGCACGGTCGACGCCGCGGTTCTCGATCTCATAGACGTCAGGCGCACCCCAGATGTTGGGGGACGGGGTGACGTCACTCATGAATTCCCTTGTGCCTCAACAGTTGCCGGGTGGATGAGGAGAGGCAGCAGCGCCCGTGCACCGCGCGCCCGGACCGCCTTGACCGATGCGAGGTGCGCCTCGGCACGGATGGCGAGTTGCTCGTAGGCCGCGGCGCCCATCAGCTCGGTCAGCTCGGGTGCGTTGGAGCGATACACCGGCTCGCGGCCGACGTGCGCCTCGGAGTTGCCCGAGCAGTACCAGTCGAGGTCGTGACCGCCGGGACCCCAGCCGCGCCGGTCGTACTCGGTGATGGTCACCTCGAGATAGCTGGTGTCATCAGGCAGCTCGATCGTGCGGAAAGTCCGCCTGATCGGCAACTGCCAGCAGACGTCGGGCTTGAGGGTGAGCGGTTGGACGCCGGTGAGGACGGCGTGCTGGTGGAGGGCGCAGCCGGCGCCGGCAGGGAATCCGGGGCGGTTGAGGAAGATGCAGGCACCGTCGACGACCTTCGTCTTGCGGACGCCGTCCTCGCGCTCGGTCCAGTCCTTCTTGCTGCCCGTCTCGGTGCCGACGCCGTGGTACTGCCACTCGTCCTCGCCGAGGTCCGCTACCGCAGCCGCGACCCGGGCCACGTCGTCCTTGTCGGTGAAGTGGGCGCCGAGGGTGCAGCACCCGTCGTCGGGGCGGTCGGCATAGATCCCGTGACAGCCGCTGCCGAAGATGCACGTCCAACTGCTGGTCAGCCAGGTCAGGTCGCAGCGGAATCGCTGCTGCGGGTCAGCGGGGTCGGTGAATTCGACCCAGGTGCGGGGCAGGTCCAGGGGTGCTTCGGCCACCGGCACACCCTACGCCGCGCGGAGGTCGGGCGTGGGCGCGATCACCACGTGGGCGCCTCGGCTGGGGGTGGGGGTCGGTCCGGGCTGTTCAGGGTTGTTCGGGGCCCTCGGGGTCGTCGTTGCTGGTCCCGCGGGGTGAGCGGGGCTCGACGGCTCTGACCACGGCTGCCATGGTGGTCGGGTGCCCACCGCCGCGAAGATTCCCTATGACGACGCGCTGCGAGAGCGGATCAGCGCCCGTCTCGTGCGGTATCCGCGTCGGGTCGCGCCGCTCGAGGGCCGCAAGGCCGCTGCGGTGGCCATCGTGCTGGTCGACTCGCAGGTTGGTGAGGGACCCATCAACCCGGTCGATGGACCTCCCGGGATCGGACCCGTGTTGGGTTCACTGCTGCGTGACGTCTCCGGCGGGGCTGCGTTCCTGCTGACCGTCCGGGCGGGTCGGCTTCGCGCGCACGGGGGCCAGTACGCCCTCCCCGGTGGGCGGGTCGATCCCGGCGAGACGACGATCGAGGCGGCCCTGCGCGAGCTCGACGAGGAAGTGGGGATGCAGCTGGGGGCGGAGGCCGTGCTCGGGTGCCTGGATGACTACCCGACCCGCTCCGGCTACGTCATGACCCCGGTCGTGCTGTGGGGTGGCGGGCCGGGCGAGGTCCGCCCGGCTGCACAGGAGGTGCTCGCGGCCCACCGGATCGGGCTGGGCCAACTCACCCGGGCTGACTCGCCACAGTTCTACTCGATCCCCGAGAGCGAGCGACCCGTGGTGCAACTGCCGCTGGGCGCGGAGGTGTTGCACGCGCCGACCGCCGCGGTGCTGCTGCAGCTGCGGTGGTGGGGTCTCGAGGGCCGACACGACCCGGTGGAGGGCTTCGAACAGCCCGTCTTCGCCTGGCACTGAGCGTGACGCATCCCGTGGCCCGGAGCGTCCCGTGGGGTCTGGGCTCGTGACGCGTGGGTGGGCGGCTCCGATGCGTGGGTGCGGCTCAGGCGTGGGTGCTCACGACGTTGAGCCCGACGACGCCGACGATGATCAGGGCCAGGCACGCGACCTTGGCCGCCGTCAGTGACTCACCGAGGAGGGTGAAGCCGACCGTCGCCACCAACGCGGTGCCCGCTCCGGACCAGACCGCGTAGGCCACGGAGACGGGAATCGTGCGCACGACCACGGCCAGCAGCCAGATCGAGAGCCCGTAGCCCGCCAGGACGACGGCGGTCCACATCGGGTTGGTGAAGCCGGCCGCCCGGGGGAGCAGGGAGGTGGCGCCGACCTCGACCCCGATCGCCACCGATAGCAGCAGCATCGAGCCGAGCACTCAAACCACATCCTTCAGCGTGCTGTAGCACTCGCTACATGTCTTAAAATGTAGCACACGCTACGCTCGGGAAATGGACCGACGGGACGAGCTCCTCGAAGCGGTCACCGACCATGTCCTGGTCCACGGTCTCATCGGGCTGACCCTGCGGCCGGTGGCCGCTGCGATCGGGACCAGCGATCGGATGCTGATCTATCACTTCGGCAGCCGGGACGCGCTCGTCTCCGCCGTCGTGGCCCGGGCCACCGATCTCGGGACCGTGGTCGTCTCAGGCCTTCCGGCCTGGCCGTCGGTCCGGACTGCAGTGAACCGGTTGTGGGAGGCCTACCAGGCGCCGCCGCTGTCTGCTTGCCTGAACGTCTACGTCCAGGCGGCTGCGACGGGACTGATCGGCCACGAGCCCTACCTGACGGATGCCCGCGAGAGCAACGATCGGTGGGCGGTGGCACTGGCGGAGTACTTCCTGCGCAGCGGAGCCCCGCCTCGGCGGGTCTCGCGCATCGTCACCCTGGTCGACTCGGCGCTCTTCGGCTTCCACCTGGATCTGGCCACCGACCGTCCTGACGAGCTCGCGCGTGGGGTCGATGACCTGGCCCGGGCCGCCCAGGCCCTGACCTCCTGAGATATCTCAGGATCCCGAAGGGTCTCAGTCAGGTGGCGTCGCCCTGGTAACCGATCAGCCAATGCAGACCGTAGCGGTCGATGACCTGACCGTCGGAATCTCCCCAGGGACGGGTCTGCAGGTCGTCGACGACCTGGCCACCATCAGCCAGCGCGCGGAACCAGGCCCGCAAGGTGGTGGGGTCCGCCGTGCCGAGCAGCGACAGCATCAGGCCCCGGCACTCGACGGACGGCTCGTCGCCGGACGCGTCAGCGCCGAGGAGGACGACCGGGCCTTCGAGGCAGCCGTGCGCAATCGCGTCGGTGGGGCCATCGGTGCGGTTGAACTCCTCGAGGGTGTGCAAATCGACGGTGCCTCCGAAGACGTCGGCGTAGAAGGTGAGGGCCTCACGCGTGTTGCCGGGGAAGTGGATGTACGGAGTCAGTTGAGACATGGGTGGGAGGGTAGCGCTCTGGGGCTCGGCTGCGATGATGGCGCGCATGGAACTGCTGCGCACCCCGGATGAGCGATTTGTGGACCTGCCCGACTTCGCCTACGAGACGCACTATGCCCTCATCCCCTTTGAGGGAGACGAGATCAGGATGGCTTACGTCGACGAGGGCCCGACGGACGGGCCGGTGGCGCTGCTGCTGCACGGGGAGCCGAGTTGGTCCTTCCTCTATCGCCACGTGATCAGGGTCCTGACCGGCAGGGGCATCCGCTGTGTGGCGCCCGACCTGGTGGGCTTCGGTCGATCCGACAAGCCGGCTGACGTCAGCGCCCACAGTTATGCCCGTCAGGTCGAGTGGGTCCGCGCCCTGGCCTTTGATGCGCTCGACCTGACCGGGGTGACCCTCGTCGGGCAGGACTGGGGTGGACTGATCGGACTGCGTCTGGCTGCTGAGAATCCGGACCGGTTTGCCCGGATCGTGGCCGCCAACACGGGCCTGCCGACGGGCGACACCGACATGCCTGAGGTCTGGTGGCAATTTCGTCGGGCGCTCGAGGCCGCGCCGGTCCTGGACGTCGGACGGTTCGTGCAGTCCGGGTGTCGCACGATCCTGTCCGCGCAGGTGCTGGCTGCCTATGACGCGCCGTTCCCCGACGAGTCGTTCAAGGCCGGCCCGCGGGTGATGCCCTCGCTCGTGCCGACCCGCCCGGACGATCCGGCCACCGAGGCCAACCGGGCTGCGTGGGAACGGCTGACGCACAGCGGCACGCCCTTCCTGACGGCCTTCAGCGACGGTGACCCGATCACCGGTGTCATGGGTCCGATCCTGCAGCGGAGCATGAGCGGCGCCCAAGGTCGCACCCACCCGGTCATCACGGGTGCGGGCCACTTTCTGCAGGAGGATGCCGGCGAGCAGCTCGGTGAGGTCGTCGCGGAGTTCATCCTCGGCTGACCC
>JBDTAU010000381.1:0-4028 GCA_039924465.1 Dermatophilaceae bacterium | reverse complement strand
GCGGTTGCAGGTCGACAGGACGACGGTCTCGGAGACGACTGGAGAGGCAAGCACTCCTGCTGCGATGGAGCCCGCCCGGTTCGAGTCCCGGGTCAGTTCCTCGAGGAGGCCGATGGGAGTGGTGCGATGGGACAGCCCGATGACGAGCAGGCTCATTGGGACACCGCCCGGCGCAAGGGTGGGTTGGCGTCCATCACGTCGTCCTCGAGCTGGCAGACGCCGAGTCCGTCGTCGCTGACCTGGTCGAGCCCGAGGTGATCGCCGCCGAGGCTGCCGTCCTCGATTCCCGCAAGTCTGGCCAGATCCGCTCCGTCCAGGGCGCGTTGTTGGGCGTGGAAGGCCAGGATCTGCAACTCCGTGGAGAGGTCGACCCGTCGGACGTCGACCGTCTCGGGGACGGTGACCACCACGGGTGCAAAGTTGAGGATCGAGGTGACCCCGGAATCCACCAGGGCGTCGCAGACGGCCTGGGCAGCCGGCGCCGGGGTAGCGATGACACCGATCGCGATCGGGTGCTCTTCGACGTGGACCGCCAAGTCGCGAAACGGTCGGATCGCGATGCCACCGACCTGGTGACCGGCAAGCTGGGGGTCATCGTCGAAGAGTCCCACGATGCGGAAGCCCTTGGTGACGAATCCGGAGTAGGACGCCAGCGCCCGCCCGAGGTTGCCCATTCCGACGATGGCCACGGGCCAGTCCCGGGTGAGCCCGAGCACGCGCGCGATCTCGACGGCCAAGGTCTGCACGTCGTAGCCGACTCCTCTGACGCCGTAGGAGCCGAGGCGACTCAGGTCCTTGCGCAGTTGGGCGGATCGCACTCCGACGGCAGCCGCGAGTTCCTCGGAGGAGACCGATGCGATACCCCGCTCGGCCAGCCGTGACAACGTCCTGAGATACTCGGGGAGCCGCGCAACGGTCGCGTCAGGAACATCTCGACGCTGTGCGGGGTCGGCTGACACGCTGGGTCACCGGCTCCTTTCGTCATGCGTTCGAGGCGAACGCGGAGCACGTGGGGGCGTCCTCAGGTTAGACGTTTGTGAACGGATGCACAAAGTGAGCGGGCGGGCGTATCACCACTTGGCGCCGCCCCGTGATCAGGCTCACCCGCCAAGTGGTATTGGCGGCACGACGCCGCGCGGCTCGACACCGGTGCCCCTGCCGGACCGCCGTCGCTCAGCCGAGGGCGGCCCGCAGTCGTTCAGCCGAGGGCGGCCCGCAGTCGCACCTCGTCCACCCGCCAGAAGTCGTGCACGCGGCCATCGACCAGGATGACCGGGATCTGCTCGGCGTAGCGCTGGCGGAGTTGGTCGTCATCGTCGATGGACCGCTCCTGCCAGGCTTCGCCGAGGTCGGTGGTCACCCGATTGATGACCGCGCGGGCTTCGTCACACAGGTGACAGCCGTCCCGACCGATGAGCGTGACCCTAGGGGAAGCGTGCGTGCCAACGGCGTCCATGTGCCCAGTGTAGGAATCCCTGGTGGATGGATCAGCGGCCCGGCCCGGCAGCGACGTGTCCGATCAGAAGAAGACCGACTTGCGCTGCATGAGCAGGCTGTAGAGCGTCTGCTGGATGGTCTCGCGGACCTGGTCCGTGAGGTCGAAGACGAGCATCGGGTCATCGGCCGACTCCGGACCGAAATGGGCCGTCTCGATCGGCGTCCCGAACTCGATGAACCACTTGCTGGGGAGCGGGATGAGACCGAGCAGGCCGAGCAGGGGGAAGGTCGGCGTGATGGGCGCATAGGGCATTCCCAGCAGTCGCGCCACGGTCGGCACGTTGCCGATGATCGGGTAGATCTCCTCGGCACCGACGATGGAGCACGGGATGATCGGCACGCCCGTGCGCAACGCGGCCGCGACGAAGCCGCCGCGGCCGAAGCGCTGCAGTTTGTACCGCTCGGTGAAGGGCTTTCCGACGCCCTTGAATCCCTCAGGCCAGACCCCCACGAGTTCACCGCCGGTGAGAAGTCGCTCGGCGTCGGTGTTGGCCGCGAGGGTGGACCCGGTGCGACGGGCCACCGTGCCCACGAAGGGGGTCTTGAACACGAGGTCGGCGCCCAGCATCCGCAGGTGGCGGTGCTGCGGGTGCTCGTCGTGGACGGCGACCTGAGTCATGATCGAGTCGAGGGCGACCGTTCCGGAATGGTTGGCCACGAGCAGGGCGCCACCCGTGGCGGGGATGTTCTCGACTCCACGAACCTCGACCCGGAACCACTTCTTGTAGAGCGGGCGCAGCAGCGGCAGGTAGAGGCTGGTGGTGAAGTCCCGGTCGAAGCCGAACTCATCCACGGCGTAGGACCCGCTCAGGCGACGTCGGACGTAGGCCAAGCCGTGCGCGACCTGTTGCTCGACCTCTTCGGCCGGCAAGCCGGCCGCAGCGGCAGCAGCACGCAGCACGTTCACCGCGAGCCCGACGAGTTCAGCCGGGTCCAGGCTCAGGGCCGAGCTGGACTCAGTCGCGCCGAGGACCGCCTCGACGAGATGTCCCGCCCGCGGAATTGCCTCCGTCCACGAGGTGGAGGGGCGCGCCTCCGGCCGGGCCTCGATGACGGGATCCGGGGCTGCTGCGGACTCTGGCCGATCCTCGCGCCGAGCCTCGCGGCCCTCGCGAACCGTTCGAAGGCTACGGACGTCGGCGATCCCCGAGGGGGTCTCCGTGCGGCCCTTGCCCGGCCCGCGTCGAGCCGGCCGGCCGGGCTTGCGCAGGGTGGCAGGAGTGGCAGCCCCGGTCTCAGCGGCTACGACACGAGCCAGCGCTCGGCGGGCCTGGCTGACCTCCAGCGGCTCCGTCGCCGAGATCAACGGGGTCCCGGAGCGGCGCTGCCGCTCACCGCTGGCCCGAGCCGCACCCGCGGCCAGGGCACCCGTCGGGCCGGCCTTGCGGGCGGGGGCCTTCTTGCCAGAGGCGCCCGATGCGGCGCCCGTGCGCTGAGGGCCCGACCGTGCTGCGTCGCCCCGATCCGGGGTGGTCGTCGACGGGGTCGTCCGGGCCGGCTTCGCGCCGGTCTTGTCGGAGCGCGTCGCGGCCTTGGCCCGGGCCGGCTTCGCGCCGGCCTTCTCGGAGCGGGCCAGCGCCTCGTCCCGGGCGGCCGCCGTCTCGTTGTCGTGGGCGTCGGTCACGGCTGGATCCTCTCGAAAACCCGCGCGATGGCGGAGACCGTGCCCCCGGCGGCGCCGGAGACAGCGCCGCTCACCCCGTCCGTACCGGGCACGATGGGGCGCAGGTGGCGCGCGAAGTCCTCGAAGGCCGCTCGAGTCGTGTAGGTCGGCTCGAAGCCCAACACCGTGCGCATTCGAGTCGTGTCGAGCCCGCGGCCAAACGCGAGGAAGTTCAACTGGTCGGCGGAGAAGTCAGCGAGACCGAAGCGCTGGACGACACCGCCGAGCAGTCCGGCGCCCTGGAGCGGGATCGGGCAGATCGGGCGCTTGGCCAGTGCCGTGCACTGCAGCACGGTGACGAAGCCGTCACCCGCGACGTTGACGATCCCGACGGCCGGTCCGGTGGTGGCCCGAACCAGCGCGGCGACAGCATCGTCCTCGTGCAGGAACTGGAAGCGGGCGTCGAAGCCCAGCGGGACCGGAACGATCGGCAGCGAGAAGTACTCGGTCATCGAGGTCCGGATCGTGGGGCTGATGACGTTGGCCATGCGCAGCATCGTGATCTCGACGTCGGGTCGGCGGCGGGAGAAGCCGCGGACGTAGCCCTCGACCTCGACGGAGTCCTTGCCGAAGCCGGTCCGCGGCATCGACTTGGGGTTCATGTCCTCCGTGAACATCGCCGGGTCACGGGGCGATGAGCCGTAGATCGCGGCAGAGGACTTCACGACGAGTCGCTTGACGGTCTCGGACTTCTGGCACGCCGCGAGCAACTGCATCGTGCCGATGACGTTAATCTCTTTCTGCGTTGCCCGCCCTCCGGTGTCCTTGGGAGTGGCCAGCACGTTGAGGTGCACCACGGTGTCCACGCCGGCCTGGTTCATGATCCGCCCGATCATCGGGTTGCGGATGTCGGCCCGGACGAACTCGG
>JBDTAU010000380.1:0-3900 GCA_039924465.1 Dermatophilaceae bacterium | reverse complement strand
TCGACGAGGTCTCCGTCCGGTTGGTCGCGGCGCTGGTCCTCACCATCGGTGTCATCGCGCTGGCCACGGCGCAGTGGTGGCTCTACGCCGTGCTCGCCGCCGACTTCACGCTCCGAGCGTGCCTGGGACCGGGCGCCAGCCCCCTCGCGGCCGTGGTCCGGCGCTGGATCCGCCCCTCGGTCGATGCCCCGAAGAGCCCGACCGCAGGGGCGCCCAAGCGCTTCGCGGCCGCCGTCGGCGCGGTCCTGACCGTGACCGCCACGGCCCTGTGGGTCCTGCACCTCGCCACCGGTGCGCCCGTCGCGCTCGATGCAGTCGTCGGGATCGGCGTCGTGATGGTCCTCTTCCCGGCCCTCGAGTCGATCCTCGGTCTGTGCGTCGGCTGCGTCGCCTTCTCGTGGCTGATCCGCGTCGGTCTGGTGCCGGAGGAGGTCTGCCTGGAGTGCGCCGACATCCGCAGACGGGCACAGGTGCGGGCGGTGGCCTGACCGCCTGGCCGCCTGACCGCCTGACCGTCTGGCCGCACACCTCCTCGCGAGGTGCGCGTCGGGCGTCCGGAGGGGATCATGGGGCTACACCCCAGTTACCCCAGTTCAGGCGCCGCGGAGGGAGCAGACGATGACCGACTCCCCCTTCTGGCTCGCGATCGGGGCCTTCATCGTCTCGCCCGGCTTTGGCGCGTTGGCGGCAGTGCTGGCGGCCTTTCTCGCATACTGGGGCATCGGCCGTCAGCTCCGGGGCGAGCGAGCGTTGGCGCAGGAGAAGGCCAGCAATGATCGGGCGACCGCCCTGGAAGGCGACCGACGCCGACGATGGTGGACCGTGCTGACCTGGCTCTGGGAGAACCGGGACGACTTGGGAGAGGTCGAGCTCATGAAGGGTCTGATCGCCCTGAAGTCAACGGGACTCACGGCGGAGCAGGCGACGATGCTGCAGGTGGTGACCGAGGCGGCCGCGCTCAACCAGACCGTGCGCCCTCAGGCGGTCCCCGAGGAGGGGCTGATGCCCGCCGAGCGCACCCCGGACCGCGACAGCCCCAGCGACACCCCCGGCGACGCGGCCCGCGCGGCCAGCAAGCAGGCCGGCGAACTCATCATGGAGCTCGAGGCGATGAAGGGCTCGCTCCCGCACGGGCTCTGAGGCGAGTCTGGGCCAGCTTTGGGCCAGCTCTAGGCCGTGGAGCCGGCCCAGCGGCATACTGTCGCCTCATGCAGGCCCACCCCGAGGACGCCGCTGACGAGCGCGACCCGAACGACCCGCTCGATGCACTCGCGGTCCGGGCGCTGCGCGCCTGCATCCGCATCCCGACGGTCTCCGACTGGGACCCCGACCGCGAGGACCGGGCGGCGTTCGAGGCGCTGCTGCGCGAGCTGCGGTCGCACTTCCCGCTGCTCCACGAGACCTGCGAGGTCGAGCGGATCGCCGGCGACGCGCTGCTCATCCGCTGGCCGGGCCGTGACCCCGAGGCGTCGCTCCCACCGATCGTGCTGATGGCCCACCTCGACGTCGTGCCCGTCGGCGACGAGTCGCTCTGGAGCCATCCGCCGTTTGACGCGGCCGTGGCCAACGGCCACATCTGGGGGCGGGGAGCCTTGGACTGCAAGGGATCTCTCGTGGCCATCTGCGCTGCGGTCGAGGCGCTCATCGGCGAGGGCTTCGCGCCCGGACGTGAGGTGTGGCTTTCCTTCGGCTGCAACGAGGAGGTGTCCGGCGGCGCTGCCAAGGAGGCCGTGGAGCTGCTGCGGCAACGCGGCGTCGACCCGTGGTTCGTGATCGACGAAGGTGGCGCGATCGTCCGCGGGGCGCTGCCGGGCGTCGCGGAGCCGATGGCCGTCATCGGCGTATCCGAGAAGGGCACCGTCGACGTGGAACTGATCGCCCACGGGGCCGGCGGGCACGCGTCGGCGCCGCTGCCGATGGGGGCGACCAGCCGCCTGGCGCGCGCCATCCTGCGCCTGGAGAAGCACCCCTTCCCGGCCCGCCTGCCCGACCCCACGGTCGAGATGATCGAGCGGCTCGGTGTCCATGCCCGGATGCCGCTGGGCTGGGTCTTTCGCCACGCCCGCCCCCTGCGCCCCCTCCTGAACCGCGTCTTCACCCGCCTCGGCCACGAGACCGCGGCCATGGCGCGCACGACGGTTGCGGTCACCCAGCTCGAGGGCTCGCCCGGCGCCAACGTGTTGGCCGCGACGGCGCGGGCCCACGTCAACCTGCGGGTCATGATCGGTGAGACCGTGGACGGGTCGATCGAGGCACTTCGCAAGATCATCAAGGACCCAAAGGTGGAGGTGCGACTGGTCAGCGGTGATGAACCGAGCCCCGTGTCACCGACTGACGACTCCGCCTATGCCCTGCTGGCTACTGTCCTCGAGGACATCTTCCCGGGGACCATCCCGGTGCCCTACGTCATGATGGCCGCCACGGACTCCCGGCACTTCCACCGCTTCTGGCCGCGGGTCTACCGCTTCACCCCGTTCCGGATGACCGACGAGCAGCGGGCCGCGATCCACGGGGTCGACGAGCGCATCGGCGTCACCGACCTGCTCGACGGGGTGCGCTGGTACCGCCGTCTCATCGAGAGCCTCTGAGGAGCCCACGGATGACCGACAAGCCCACCGCCGGGCAGGCGCTCAGCGAGACCGGGCGGGCCGTCGCGGCCAGCCCGATCACCAAGATCGTCGGCTTCCTCATCTGCGTCGAGCTCGCGAGCGGGGTGCTGCAGGGCTTCTACACGCCGCTGTTCACCGACATCGCCCGGCACCTGTCGATCAAGGATGCGGACGTCAACTGGTTCGAGGCCGCCCAACTGATCGTCTCCGCCCTCGCGGTGCCGCTGCTGGCCCGTCTCGGTGACCTCATCGGGCACCGGAAGGTGCTGCTGCTGTCGACGGTCGTCACGGCCATCGCGTCCTGGGGCGTCGCCTTTGCCCCGACCTTCGGGACCTTCCTCGTGGCGTGGGCGCTGCAGGGCTTCTACATCGTCTGGCTGCCGATGGAGGTCGCCATCATCCACCGCCGGACCGCCGGTGACGAGCGCCGCGTCCGGGGCGCCGCGGGCCTGCTCGTCTTCGGGCTCGAGCTCGGGGTCATCGCCGGAGCACTGACCAGTGGGGCGCTCGCGACCTCGCTCGGTATGACGGGGCTGCTCGCCCTGCCCGCCATCGTCGTGACCCTGTCGCTGGCCGCGATCTGGTACGGGGTCGAGGAGTCGCCGCCACTCGCCTCCGGAGCGATCGACTGGCACGGCTTCGCCCTGCTCACCGTCGCGCTCGGGCTCGTCATGGGCGGCCTCGTGCTGTTGCGGGTCCAGGGGCCGGAGAGCCCCGTGCCCTGGGTCGTCGTGCTCGCCGGGCTCGTGGCCCTGTGGCCGTTCGCCCGGGCCGAGCTGGCCCACCCCGCGCCGCTGGTCGACCTGCGCATCCTCGGCAGCCGTGGGCAGTGGCCGATCCAGACCACCGCGTTCCTCTTCGGGGTGTCGGTGCTCGGCGCGCAGATCCCGCTGTCCACCTTCGCCCGCACCGACCCGACCGTCACGGGCTACGGCCTCGGACTCTCGGCGGCGAGCGTGTCGATCATCATTGGGGCCTACGTCCTGTCGCTCGCCGTGGGGGCCCTGCTGCTGCACGTGCTCGGACAGCGGATCGGCACCCGCCTGGCGCTCGTCATCGCGGGCGGCTTCGTCGCCGTCGGCTACCTGCTGTTCCTCCCCTTCCACGACACGCTCACCCAGACCCTGACCAACATGGTCGTCGCCGGCCTGGGCTCCGGGGCCCTGGTGGCGGGGCTACCTGTGGCCGCCGCCACGGTCGCGCCGCCCGACTACACGGGCCTGGTCACCGGGATGACCAACACGACCAAGACGATCGGTGGAGCGTTCGCCTCGAGCATCTTCGCGATCGC
>JBDTAU010000379.1:0-2935 GCA_039924465.1 Dermatophilaceae bacterium | reverse complement strand
GGTGCCGCGGATGAAGGGCCGCTCCGGGCTGAGTGACCGGGTGCGGTGGGCGCGGACCAGCGCCTCCGGGACCAGGGCGCGCAGGACGTCGTCGTCGAGCCGCTCCATGGTGTTGATCTCGTGCGAGGTGCGGAAGCCGTCGAAGAAGTGGACGAACGGCACCCGGCTCTCCAGCGTCGCGGCGTGCGCGACGAGGGCCAAGTCGTGGGCCTCCTGGACCGAGCCCGAGGAGAGCAGCGCGAAGCCGGTCTGCCGCGCCGCCATCACGTCGGAGTGGTCGCCAAAGATCGAGAGCGCCTGGGCAGCAATCGATCTGGCCGCCACGTGGAAGACCGTCGAGGTGAGTTCCCCGGCGATCTTGTACATGTTGGGGATCATCAGCAGCAGGCCCTGGGACGCGGTGAACGTCGTGCTGAGCGCTCCGCCCTGCAGCGCCCCGTGCATGGCGCCGGCGGCGCCGCCCTCGCTCTGCATCTCGACGACGGTGGGCACGGTGCCCCACACGTTGGCCCGGCCGTGCGAGGACCACTCGTCGGCCAGCTCGGCCATCGTCGAGGACGGCGTGATCGGGTAGATGGCACACAGCTCGGTGAGCCGGTAGGCGACGTCGACCGCCGCCTCGTTCCCGTCGATCGTGTCGCGCACGTCAGTTCCCCTCTCCTGCAACGGTGGCCCCTGCGGTCCTCACGGGTGATCCGGTGGCTGGTGACCCGGCGGTCGGCATCCCCAGGTCGAGTGGCCCCCCGACGGCTGGCATCCCCAGGTCGAGTGGCCCCCCTGCGGTCGGCATACCCAGGTCGAGTGGCCCCCCGGCCCGGACCGGAGTGAGCGAGAACGCCGAGAACTCCGACTCCGAGACCATCTCGATCGCGTGCACCGGGCACTGGCGATAGCACGTCCCGCAGCCGGTGCAGGCCTCGTAGTCGAAGCGGTAGCGCTGCCCCTTGCCGAGCTTGATGATGGCGTCCTCGGGGCACGAGCCGAGGCAGCCGTCACACTCGAAGCAGTTGCCGCACGACAGACAGCGGCCGGCTTCGAAGACGGCCTCCTCCTCGGTGAGCCCGGCGACGACCTCCTCGAAGGCCGCGACCCGGGCCGCGGGGTCGAGCTCGTCCTGCTGGCGGCGGTCGTGCTCACCGAAGTACCACAGGTTGAGCTTGTCGAAGCTGGCCAGCTCGTGCTTCGGGGCGGTGACGAAGGCCTCGGAGCGCAGGAACGCGTCGATGCTGCGGGCGGCCCGCTTGCCGTGGCCGACGCCGATCGTCACCGTGCGCTCGCTCGGGACGGCGTCGCCGCCGGCGAAGATGCCGGGCGCGCCGGTCATCAGGGTCAGCGGCGTGACCTGCACGACGTCGCGGTCGAACTCCACGCCTGGCACCCCGCGCAGGAAGCCGGTGTCGCTCTCCTGCCCGAGGGCCAGGATGACGGTGTCGGCGCTCAGCTTCTCGAAGACGCCCGTCCCGCGAGGCTTGCCCTCACCGTCGAGCTCCTGGACCTCGACCGTGAGGTCGCCTTCGCCCATGTCACTGATGGTCCGCAACCAGTTGATCCGGATCCCCTCGGCCTCGGCGTCCTGCGCCTCCTCCTCGTGGGCGGGCATCTGGTCCCGAGTGCGCCGATAGACGATCACCGACTCGTCGGCGCCGAGCCGGCGGGCGACCCGCGCCGCGTCCATCGCGGTGTTGCCGCCGCCATAGACCGCCACGGTCCCGTGCAGCGGCGCCTGCTCCCCCGTCTCGACCCCACGCAGGAACGTCACGGCGTCGAGGACCCGCCCGGCGTCCTGGTTGGGGATCTCGAACCGCTTGGACAGGTGGGCCCCCACGGCCACGAAGACGGCGTCGAAGCCGCCCTCGGCCCGCTCAGCCTCCAGGTCGGTGACCCGGTGGTTCTGCTCGAACCGCACGCCGAGGTTGACGATCCGCGAGATCTCGGCGTCGAGGACCTCGCGCGGCAGCCGATAGGCCGGGATGCCGTAGCGCATCATGCCGCCGGGCTCCGGCCCGTTGTCGCGCACCACGACGTCGTGGCCGAGGCGGGCCAGGTGGTAGGCGGCCGAGAGCCCGCTCGGCCCCGAGCCGATCACGAGCACGCGGTGCCCCGACTTGGTCTCGGGGCGCTCGAACTGCCAGCCCCGCTCGATCCCGAGGTCGCCGAGGAAGCGCTCCACCCCGTGGATCGACACCGCCCCGTCGAGCTCGGTCCGGTTGCAGACCACCTCGCACGGGTGGTAGCAGACCCGGCCGTGGATCGCCGGGAACGGGTTGTCCTGGGTCAGCTGCCGCCACGCCGCCTCGTGGTCCCCGACCTTCTCGTGGGCCAGCCACGCCTGGATGTTCTCCCCCGCCGGGCAGCCGGCGTTGCACGGCGGCAGCAGGTCGACATAGACGGGCCGCTGAGCCCGCACCGGACCGGAGCGCAGTCGGCCGAGGCCGAGCGGTGCGAGGGGGGTGAGGTCACGTTCGGTGTTGGACACGGTGGTCTCCCAAGGTCCCTGGGGGTGGCCCGAGAATCGGGTACTACAAACTGTAGTACTACCGTAGCCGTAGGTCTCCGGTCCTGCACCCCAAACCCCGTGTCACCTCGACCACACCCTGTGGACAGTGGGGCCACTCGACTCGACCCCTCCCAGTCGAGTGGCCTCGTCGTCCACAATCGCGAACGCACCCCTATGGACAGTGGGGCCACTCGACTCGCCCCCCCAGTCGAGTGGCCTCGTCGTCCACAGACAGAGGGTCAGCCGAAGACGCTGAAGCTGCTGCGCGAGCGGTCCACGTGCCGCAGCCGGCTGTAGTCGCCGAGGTCGACGGTGAGGCCCGTCAGCGGCAGGGTGAGGTGGGTCGGGTCGGTGTCGTGGTCGCGTCCCGCCTCGCTGGCGTCGACGATCGCGGCGATGAGCTGGCCGACGACGGGAGCGTTCTTGAACTGGTTGCCG